>JBKQRG010000168.1:0-17181 GCA_052144015.1 Desulfomonilaceae bacterium | reverse complement strand
AATTGCCTGGCCAAACCCGAACTTGACGTACACCCCTGTCCATTGGAACGTCATGACACGTTCACCGATTGTTCCCGAGTCTTACCCGGACTTTTTGAGAAGTTACCAACTAATAACCTATTTGCTTTAAATTGTTGGGTTTCATCAATAGACAAGTCTCGGCTAAAATTATTAAAAAGGGATGTCGCTTATTTTTTGATTCGAGCGACGGCCCAAGTCTGCTAATCTAGCTGAGGATATTTTTGTCTATTGATGGTGACTGGGCGGATCTTTCAAATGGCTGAGAATACCCAGGACGAGCGCCGAAAAATCCCGCTAAAGAAATTCCTGTCTGATTTTCGTTCCCCTTTGGAGGATCGCGAACTGATGCAGCGATATGGTTTATCGGCTCGCAGTTTTGTGAATTTAGTCACAGCTTTGATGAAGAAGAATCTCATTACGAAGAAGGATTTGGATAAGCGCAAGGAGATAGCTGTTCAAAGGGACCTTGCAAAGGAATCCCAATTCCTCTCGAGCCTCTATATCTGCCATAACTGCAGCCATCCTTCGCCGAGTCCATTTGAAAAGTGTCCGGCGTGTGGAGCAGATTCGAGTGCTCCCCAAGCAGAGGAAGCCTACCCACCTATAACAACATCGGAGGGACATGCGTATATTCCTCCGACCACAGCGTTCGATGAGGTGGAGGTCGAAGAAGTTACGGAAAAGCCGAATGGTCGACAGTCAAATAATGGAGGAAAATCATCTGCTGTAAATGCAGTGAGATCTTTTTTCTCGCGCAAAGGGAAATAAATTTCCCGTTTATGCCCGTTGATAGGCACGAGCGCGGAAAATAGGCGCTACAACTGCATCGCGGCAGGATTTCATGGCACGAGCGCAGTAGCATTGGTCTCCAAAGAGTGAACTTGAGATGAGCATCCCGTCTGACTCCGGCATGAATACCATCCAGCAGAACGCAGGATTGTTAAAAACAGCAATGCTGTTGTACCGGTGTGCGGGCGGGCGCCTTCGAGACCGCCCTCATACCTGCTTCAGGAAGGCAGGCTTTCACTGCAGATCATTGGGATGTTACTTTCCCGATCTTAAACTGAGTCCCAATAACGGTCTGCAGCTCACGTAAGGAAATGAATTCTGTCTCAATCATTTCGAACTTGACGGATAAACCAAAACGTGGTTTATAAATACCTTTTGTGCATTACGTATGACAACCCTGAAAGGAGGGCTGCTTATGTGGAAGGGGAGCTATCTATTCTCTTCTGAATCCGTTACCGAAGGCCATCCTGATAAAATCGCCGATAAAATATCTGATGCGGTTCTTGATGCCATGATAGCTCAAGATCCGAAATCCAGAGTAGCCTGCGAAACCCTAGTAACTACCGGTATGGCCCTGATAGCCGGCGAGATCACTTCAAAAGCAATCGTGGATATTCCTCAACTAGTTCGGGATACCGTTAAATCCATCGGATATACCGACGCCTCTATGGGTTTTGATTGCGAAACTTGCGCTGTGATCGTGTCTTTGGACAAACAGTCCCCTGATATCTCCATCGGAGTGAGCGAAGGTGAAGGGATGTTTAAAGAGCAGGGGGCCGGGGACCAGGGCCTCATGTTCGGCTTTGCCAGCGATGAAACACCTGAACTCATGCCTATGGCGATCCAATACGCTCATCGCTTGACAGAACAGCTGTCTGCCGTTCGCAGAAAGGAAATTCTGCCATTCTTGAGACCTGATGGCAAGTCTCAGGTTACAGTGCAATACGCGGATGGCAAGCCGGTGAAGATCGATACTGTTGTTATTGCAGCCCAACACACGCCTGATATCAAATATGAGGATCTTAAGGAAGGAATCATCGCAGAGGTGATAAAAAAAGTCATCCCCCCGGAATTGCTCGTGAAGGAGACACGGTACTTGATAAATGCCACCGGCAGATTCGTCGTCGGGGGGCCGCTGGGTGACTGCGGGTTAACTGGACGAAAAATAGTGGTGGATAGTTATGGCGGGTATGGCGCCCATGGTGGCGGAGCATTTTCGGGCAAGGATCCCAGCAAGGTTGACCGTTCAGGTGCCTATATGGCTCGACATGTTGCCAAAAACATCGTTGCCGCGGGACTTGCCGAAAAGTGTCTTCTGCAGGTTGCCTATGCCATCGGTTATCCCGAACCCGTTTCCATGATGGTCTACACTTATGGAACCGGCAAATTACCCAATGAAAAAATAACTGAGATTGTAAGCAAGGTCTTCAGCTTCAAACCGGCTGCTATAGTCGAATACTTGGATCTTTTAAGACCAATTTACCAAAAAACAGCGGCCAATGGTCATTTCGGGCGTGAGGAACCGGAATTCACGTGGGAAAAGACCAATAGAGTCGATGAAATCAGAGAACTTGCAGGACTCCGGCGTCTGGCTTCATAAAAATCAAATTCCAATGCTTCTCTGAACATACTCTTTGTAATCTTCATTTTGAGGAGAGGACATGAATTATCATATCAAGGACCCATCTCTAGCTGCAGCAGGTAAACTGAGAATAGAATGGGCAGAGCGAAGTATGCCCGTGCTTCGAATAATACAGGCCCGATTCGAAAAAGAAAAACCTTTGGCCGGGATTGTCTTGGCGGCATGTCTTCACGTCACTACCGAAACCGCTTGTCTCGTCCGAACTTTGGCCGCAGGTGGGGCGGAAGTCTATGTTTGCGCCTCCAATCCACTTTCCACTCAGGATGATGTGGCCGCGGCTCTTGTGGAGGAGGGGTACCACATCTTTTCAATAAAAGGCGAAGATACGGAAACCTACTATAAACACATTAATGCGTGCCTGGATGCTCGACCTACTATAACTATGGATGACGGGGCGGATCTTGTTAGCACGATCCATTCTCAAAGAAAAGATCTTGTGTCCAGCATTTTGGGTGGCACCGAGGAAACCACGACCGGGGTGATCCGGTTGAGAAGTATGGCTGAAAGCGGTGTTTTGTTATTCCCTGTCATTGCGGTGAATGATTCAGACACAAAACATTTCTTCGACAATCGCTACGGCACAGGACAGAGCACAATTGACGGCATCTTAAGATCAACCAATCGTCTGATGGCGGGTAGTTGGTTTGTGGTGAGCGGCTATGGATGGTGCGGCCGGGGTTTAGCTATGAGGGCAAAAGGTATGGCCGCCCGCGTTATAGTGACGGAAGTAGACCCGCTGCGGGCGTTAGAAGCCGCTATGGACGGTTATGTCGTTATGCCGCTGAGCGAAGCCGCCCGGGTGGGTGACTTTTTCTGCACTGTAACGGGAGATAAGAGCGTTATACGAAAAGAGCATTTTGATTCAATGAAGGATGGTGCCATTGTTTGCAATTCAGGTCACTTCAACGTTGAAATAGATATACCTGCCTTAGAAGAAATGGCTGTTTCCAGACGAATTATGAGAGATTATGTTGAGGAGTTCACGATGCCGGACGGCCGTCGCATCATCCTCCTGGGCGAAGGACGCCTCATTAATCTCGCGGCCGCCGAAGGTCATCCATCATCCGTAATGGATATGAGCTTTGCAAATCAAGCTTTGGCCTCGGAATTCCTGGTAAAGCAGGGCAAAGGCTTATCAAAAAAGGTACATCGGTTGCCACAAGCGCTGGACCAAGAAATTGCCCGGCTGAAACTGGGTGCTATGGGCATACGCATTGATGAATTGACCGCCGAGCAGAAGGAATATCTCTCTTCGTGGGAAATGGGAACTTGACACGAGTAATTCGATTCTAATTTAACTACGACATTCACTTGCGAGCCGAGAAAATTTTGTGCGGAGGGGGGAGCTTCGTATCTCGCTTTGACTAAGAACATCCCAGTCCTTGATACAACCAGAGATTATCTGTCATTAAACGAATTCTCTTGCTACACGTCTATTAAACAATTAAGAAGCAGCTACGAATTGTTTGGTCGATTTAAAACGTGAATCGATCGGAAATTCTCACATTCAACGGAAGATCGGAATGATAACCAGTATGTTGGGTGAGGAACGGGTCAAGACTCCGGCGATACTGGTAGTCGATGATGATCCCCTCATCAGAGACCTAGTGGCGGAATCCATACGTCTGGCAGGGTATGAAGTCGATACCTCCGAAGATGGTGAAGAGGCTTTGGAGAAAAACGCAGTTAGATCATATGATCTTATAGTTACGGATATGAAATTGCCGGGATTGGATGGTTTGTCTCTCATAAGGAAACTCAAAACCGACGACACTGATACCGATGTGATAGTAATTACAGGCTACGGGACAATTGAAAATGCCGTCGAATGTATGAGAGCGGGCGCGTTGGATTATCTTATAAAGCCTTTTAGTGTGGATCAGATTCAGGTTTCAGTTAATAGGGCCGTGGAACATAGGGAGCTGCGACGCCGCGCTATTGAGCTAGAGGTATACCGTGAGTTGTCCTACATCGATCCTTTAACAGGGATCTACAATCGGCGCTTTTTCGATGAAATTCTCGAAACCGAAATACAAAAATCGATTCGCGAAGAAACCCCGTTGGTTTTGGTAATGATCGATATCGATGATTTCAAATCGTACAATGATTCCAATGGCCACCAGCAAGGGGATGCGGCGCTTGCAAAAATAGCACGTGTGTTTAAGGCGACCTGTAGATCATACGATATTGTCGCGCGCTACGGCGGAGAGGAATTTGCAATTATCTTTCCCGGCGCGCGCAAAGAGCATGCCCTGGAACTGGGTAAACGAATCGTGACTGAGGTGGGGACCACTCGTTTTGGAGGTGAGCACTTGGCTCATCCCGGCAGCCTTACGGTATCAGTCGGGGTTGCCTGTTTTCCCGAGCATGCCAACGATGCTCAGGAACTCATCAGTCACGCGGATCAGGCGCTGTATTCGGCTAAAAACAGAGGAAAAAACACTATTCTTATATGGGAACCCCCTAAGGTCTGAGTTTCGACCCATCGGCAATATCTATTCCTAATCACCGCCGATGAGAGCCACTTGTATGCCTATGCTGCCATCAACAGGACAAATATTCCTTTCAAGATAGGCCGCGACGGGAAACAAAGGGCAGGTGTTCCCAGGCACAAGGAATCGAGGAAGCTTTTCGCCAAGTAGTTCTGAACGCCCCGTTCCATACTGCCTGGCCAGTAAGGGTTCACCATAGACGGGAATTCCCGGATCAACGGGAATTTTAACATTTCGAATCTGGCCCGTTCGCTCGCATACAACAATAATGTGCTGAATATTCCTCTGCTGTTCCAATGGGTCGGCTCCTTGCATGAAGCGCTCACGGTATCCGCATGACGGGCAGTACAATTCCAGCATATCTACCTGTGCCACTGAAATCCCAGGCGGAATTGTCAATATGGCCAAAAGGATCATAAGACTCTTGTTTGATAGTTTTTTGATCATATACCGATATCCTCCGTCACCCGCCTAAGGAGAAATTCCGGTGGTTCTTAGATAGAAAGCAGATGGAAATCAAGTTTTTTGTGAAACGGATTGTTTGATAGATTAACAGTTTGTCCATTTGCTGCGGATTTGAAGAACAACCTGCTCATGAAAACTCATAATTTGTTCCAGAGTATCGGTTCGACCCGACGGGATGCTCTGCAAACCGTCGAGCACAATTTCGGCAATACGGCTGTATCCTATTTTTCCGTCAAGGAAAAGTTGCACAGCTACTTCATCAGCTGCATTAAGAATTATGGCCGAGGCAGTATCGCCTTTCTCTAAAACCGAAAATGCGGCCCGTAAGAGCGGGAATTTTTGCAGATCCGGCTCCATGAATGTTAGCGAACCAAGCTCAGGGAATCTAATGCGAGGTGTCCCGGATGATATCCTTTTCGGAAATGCTAAAGCATAACTTATTGGAATTCTCATATCGGTGGTGCCTAACTGGGCCAAAATCGAACCATCCGCAAATTCAATCATGGAATGCACGATGCTCTGCGGATGTATGACCACTTCAATACATTCCACGGGGACATTGAAGAGCCATCTTGCTTCGATTACTTCAAGCCCCTTGTTCATAAGCGTAGCCGAATCAATCGTAACTTTCGGGCCCATTTTCCAACGTGGATGCTTAAGCGCCTGATCTTTGGTTACCAGCCCCAACTGAGATTGCGGTAGATCTCGAAAAGGCCCACCTGAAGCGGTAAGGATAATGCGTTCTATCCGGGCCTCATTGCTTCCTTGCAGACATTGAAATATAGCGGATTGCTCAGAGTCCACAGGCAAAAGTCGCACGCCTTTCCTGTTGACCATCTCGATGAATAAACCGCCGGCCATGACCAAAACTTCTTTTGTGGCTAAAGCTACGTCTTTACCCATTTTGACCGCAGCAAAGGTCGGCATTAGCCCGGCGCTGCCTGGAAGAGCAGCAACCACAAGCTCCGCGGTGTGAAACGTCGCGGCGTCAATCAGACCTTCGAGCGAATGCTCAATTCGAACTGATGGCAAATAATCCGTCAGTGATCTTTTCAATTCTGCGGCCGCGCTTGGGGTTCGGCAAGAAACCAGTGATGGTTTGAACTCGCGAACCTGTTGTTCTAGCAACCGAATATTGTCACCTGCAGCCAGTGAGGCGACCTTGAAGAGGTCAGGATGGAGGCGTACTATTTCAAGGGTTTGAATACCAATCGAGCCAGTGGAACCGAGTATGGATATAGCCTTCATGACGTAGCTGTGAAGCCGGCAAAAAGCAGAAAATGATAAGTCATTGGAAAAGCGAAGATTAGGCTATCCGCCCGGTCCATGATTCCTCCATGCCCGGGCAGCAAAGAACCGAAGTCTTTAATCTCCAGGCGTCTTTTTATCATGGACGCGCAAAGGTCACCGAGAGGCGCAACCACAGCAACCAAAAATGTTAAGGGAATAAGTAAATGCAATGGAGCCAATTGCGGAACAACGATTTTCATAATAACCATTCCGGTAAAATTCCCCGCTACTCCCCCGAAAAGACCCTCGATAGTTTTGGCAGGACTGATATTTGCCGAGAATCTGTGCTTACCAAGATACCTTCCCATTAAATAGGCGCCCGTGTCACCGAGAGACACCACCACGAGAACATAGAAGATCCAAGCAATACCAATTTCCAGCCGTCCTAATAAAATTGCGTGCCCCAAAGGGACAACAATATAAATCGTCACGAAAATGATTTGAACGATCGATTCAATTGTATTTTCGATCACATTGTAGAGGAAAAGATGGATCAGCAGTATTAGTAGAGGATACCAGACTACTACAGTTAAGGTTTTGTCGAGAGGCAGAAAATACAAGGCTATTAAAATCAAAAAACTGAAAATAAAAGTGACCAGCCGACTTGCACCCTTGAGAGCCGAGAGATTATAGGAAAGCTCCGAAACCGCCATTGCGGTACAGACCAGAACTAATAACAATACCCCTGCAACACCACCGAATATGAGAATGGGAACCAGAATCGCAACAGCGATCGCTGCGGTAATTAGGCGATCACGCAACATCAAGAAACCCCTTCGTCCGCCTCGATCTGCTCCGAAATCATTCCAAATCTGCGCTGCCTGGAGTGATACTCATCTATTGCTTCGATAAAATGTTTTTCGTCAAAATCGGGCCATAAAACCGGGGTGAAGTACAGTTCAGTGTACGCCAATTGCCACAAAAGGAAATTGCTTACTCGCATTTCGCCGCCGGTTCGAATGAGCAGGTCCGGGTCAGGCAGTCCTTTAGTATCCAAAAACTCGGAAAACAGCTCTTCGGTAATTTCTTCTTTTATGAGGCCGCCCGATTGGATTGCAGCGGCTATTTTGAGACTCGCGCTAATGATATCCTGACGTCCACCGTAGGAGAGAGCGATGTTCAGAACCATTTTCTCGTTCTTGCGGGTTTTTTCCTCGGCAGCCCGTATTTTTGCCACCAATTCGGAGGGCAGCCGGCCCAACTCCCCTATAGTCCTTACTCGAATCCCGTTTGCATGAAGTTCGTTCAATTCCGAGTCGATGAATTGCGAAAGCAGTTTCATCAACCCGGCGACTTCGCCGCGAGGTCGCCTCCAGTTCTCAGTGGAAAACGCATAGAGTGTCAGAAACGCTATGCCGTTTCGGCGGCAAAATTCGACTGCACGTCTAACACTTTTTGCGCCTTGTCGATGACCTTCAAGCCGGGGCAACCTGCGTTTTTTTGCCCAACGGCCGTTGCCATCCATAATGACCGCCACGTGACATGGCCAATCGGAGGAGTGGTCTGAAGCTGAAGCCAATGGGTTCTCCAAATTTTTTGAAACTGCGAAAATAAAATAGTCGTGAGCTTCTGACTAGGGTTGGGTGTCCCGGCTGAACTTACTCACAATTATCATACCGAGCAGAATGCGTCAGATCTCCATAATCTCAGCTTCTTTTTCTGCTATGATGCCGTCCATCTTGGCAATGTACTGATCGGTAGTCTTTTGAACCAATTCCTGGGCCTTATGAAGATCATCTTCGGAAATCTCTTTTTCCTTTTTCATTTCCTTAAGTGTTTCATTTGCATCACGTCTATGATTACGAACCTGGACCTTGAACTCTTCTCCCAATTTTCGCACAAGCTTCACCAAGTCCTTCCGCCTATCAGCTGTCAATGGCGGTAACACTATTCGGACCACTTTGCCATCATTCGTCGGCGTCAGACCCAGTTCCGATTTGAGAATAGCTCTTTCGATTTCGCCGAGCGCTCCCTGATCCCAGGGCTGAATAACTATCTGCCTCGGCTCGGGGATGGAAAGTGTAGCCAATTGATTGATGGGAGTGGCAGTGCCGTAGTACTGGACCATCATACCGTCCAATAACGCCAGTGACGCCCTTCCGGTCCGAATTCGTTTAAGGTCCTTCCGAAAAGCGTCCGCGGAACTTTCCATTGAAGCTTTGGTTTCTTTATGAAGATCGTCGATCATACTTTCCTCTCAGTTGCACGAACCGCAAACCGTGTGCGGCGCCATATGCTTTGGCAAGGAATCTCATGCGATTACAGTTCCGATCTTTTCTCCAGAAAGAGCCCTGAAAATATTTGCATCTTCATGAAGGCTTAGCACGATAACAGGAATCTTCTTCCTGCCCAGAATTTCAATGGAAGCCGCATCAATAACTCCCAATCGCTTTTGCAGGACTTCCTCCGGACTGATCTTCTCAAAGAAAGAGGCATCAGGATTCTTTTTGGGGTCTTTATCAAAGACCCCCCGCACCTGAGTGGCCTTAACCATTATATCCGCATTTATTTCAACTGCTCTTAAAGCCGCAGCAGAATCTGTTGTAAAACATGGATTACCTGTGCCACCAGCGAAAATAACAATATTCCCGCGTTGAAGGTAATCCACGGCCTTTTCCATATCAAAAGCCTGTACGTAATTACCCACCGGGAATGCGCACATTACGTACGCTCTGACTCTTGCAATTTCCAGAGCAGAGCGCAACGCCATGGCGTTAAGTACTGTGGCGATCATCCCCATCTGGTCTGCTACAAGAACCGGAACGCCTATGGAGACCGCATCGGACCCTCGTAAGATGTTCCCGCCCCCAACAACAATCCCTATTTCGCGACGATCGCGATGCGCTTGGGCTATTTGTTCGGCAATCCAACGGATTTTTACAATATCCCAGCCGTAGCCCCTGTCACCTGCAAAAGCTTCACCCGATATCTTCAACAGAGCACGACGGTATCCACCGGAACTGCCCATGAGTTTACTTGTTTTCGCCTAATTGAAAACGAATGAAACGAGCTACGCTAATGTTTTCACCCAATTGAGCGATGTATTCCTTAATCAGGTTTCCCACAGTTTTATCAGGCTCTTTGACAAAATTCTGCTCCAAAAGACATTCTTCCGAGTAGAATTTCTTCAGTTTGCCTTCGGCAATCTTTTCCAGCATTTTGTCAGGTTTACCCGCTTCTTTGGCCTGGGTCATGTATATCTCTTTCTCCTTGGCTATTACGTCCGCCGGGACATCTTCGGGTGATATCCAACGCGGGGCTGACGCCGCCACCTGCATGCACAGGTCCTTGTTCAGCGTGGCAAACTGCTCCGTCTTGGCAACGAAATCGCTTTCACACTTGAGTTCGACCAGCACTCCGATTTTGCCATTCGAATGAATGTAAGATCCTATTCTACCTTCGGACGTAGCCCGTCCCTCTCTCTTGGCCGCTTTCAAGGCGCCTTTCTTGCGCAGGTAATCAACCGCTTTTTCGAGGTCGCCCTGGGTTTCCTGCAACGCTTTCTTGCAGTCCATCATTCCGAGGCCGGTTTTCTCCCGCAGATCTTTTACCAGTTTTGCTGATATTTCCATCGAATATCTCCTAAACTGAGTTATTTCACGCACAAAAATGAAGCGGGTCGTTTCATCGGTGAAGTGCGTCCCGCCCCGGTTAGAAATCTATAATTCTTATGCGGGCTTAATTAAGCCCGTGCCGTAAACTGTTCTGACTCTTCACTCTCGGATTCCGCTTCTGCTTCCCGTTCGGCAGCCTGTGGCTCTTCTCCCGGTGTTTCGGCCTCAGTCGGAGCAGCAGCCGCTTCCTCCTTTGCCATCTCCGAATATTCTTCCGGTTTGGTCTCTATAGCTATCGGGGCCTCACCTACGTCTTCCTTCAAAGAAGCCTCATACATGGACTTCCCTTCAATACAAGCGTCGGCCACCCGTGCTGCAAAGAGACGAATTGCTCGGATAGCGTCATCATTTCCCGGGATAATATAACCTATTTCGTCCGGGTCACAATTTGTGTCAACTATGCCAACAATGGGTATTTGTAATTTATTGGCTTCTTTGACGGCAATATTTTCCTTCTTGGGATCAACTATGAACAGTGCTGCCGGCAGCTTTCGCATATCGCGAATACCGGCGAGGTCCTTATTAAGCTTATCAAATTGCCGTTTCAGATTGCCAAGCTCCTTTTTGGTATAGTTTGTCTCGTCGGGTTTTTCCAGAATTGAGCCTATGTTATTCATCCTGTCGATACTTTGTTTTATCGTGGAGAAGTTGGTAAGCATCCCGCCGAGCCAGCGTTGGTTCACGTAAAACTGGCCTGCCCTGGCCGCTTCTTCATAGATCGCGTCTTGTGCCTGTTTCTTGGTGCCTACAAAAAGTATGCTGCCGCCGGACGCAACGGTTTCTTGAACAAACGAGTAAGCTCGCTTGAATAGGCGAACTGTCTTTTGAAGATCAATAATGTAGATCCCGTTTCGCGCCCCAAAAATGTAAGCTTTCATTTTTGGGTTCCAGCGCCGAGTTTGGTGTCCGAAATGGACACCGGCTTCTAACAATTGCTTCATAGTGACACCGGACAATGGCAAATCTCCTTTTCGGGTTTTTCCTCCATTCCTGCGTGTTGCGTCTCTCTAACAGGGACGAACCCGATTCGCGGGAATGTGCGAGTTAATCGTTCATTTTCAGATGAATTCCCCCAGAATGCAAGTCAAAAATTCAGAACTCGGCGGAAATCTTATTTTCTATGATAGAAATGTATGAACTCGCCCCATACAATAAAATAACGACAGCATCGAGAAGATTCCATAGACCTTCTCCAGGAATGGATGGCGGCCCACTCATTATAGTTTGGACAACCCATTCAAGCATCAAAGTGAGCAAAAATTGCTTTTGCCTTTGTTCATAAACTTTCAAGAGAATTTGCAGCTGATTCAAGTACTCAGAAATTGAAAATCGTCTTGATAGTTGTAATTTCTCGAATTCCGCGCGAACCAAATGAATAACCGGTTCTGGAAGGTCTTTTTCCGGAATCCGCGGTATCGGTAGCGCTTCAATCTCTGATGCCGATATATAGTTATTGGTGCTGGTAATCCTAAAACGCCAATTCAAAAGGCGCGAATTAAGCAAGCCCAACATATAATCGGTAGGAATGCTCGCTACAAAAATAAAGTTAGTCATATCACCCAGGAAAGCGCCGGATGGCGCGGCCGCGGCTTTGAGCCTACGTCGGGTGTCCATGTTTACAACTCGCCCGATAACGATTCGGGGCATCTTCCACGGCTTCCCCCTGAATCTTGTTTGTCCAAGATGCCGCGACGGTGTTAAAACAGGTCGTGACGAGCCATTGTAGCCTCTCTGTCGTTCAACGAATTCAGGAAGGATCCAGTCCAATTTATGTCCTCCCGGAGACGGATGCAGAACGCGAAGAGGTGAAACGTGCTCACCTCGTATTAGTGGATGACCGGTAACTGCGTTGGTTATGAAATCGCGATGCGTAGTGAGATTGATTTCACCTTGATGCACCCTTCCTATAGCAGAACATTTCCTGTTCCCGGCCAACGGCGGAAAACGCGTGAGCGCCTCAAATAAATCCCTTTCCTTTAAGGACCTGATTAGGGGAACTCTGAAACCCGCGGCTTCGATGATTCTTCTGCTAATCTCTATCCCCTGTTCCAGCGGAGCAGGACAATTGGGATCCCATCTCACCGGCTGTAAACTGCCGGTCGGAGCCGATTTGCGCGTTATTAAAATAAGAAACGCTTGTGTAACCCCTCTAAAAACTTGGGCTTTTTCCGGAATAATTATCATCTTGTAAACGCCGGTTTCGTCTAAAATCATCCTACGTAGCTTTTCAGCTGTGGAATCGGCCAGTAAGGTGGCAGGAACGATGATGCCCAGAGCTCCGAAGTCGCGCAGCAGTTCCAGACCTCGTTCCGTCATAAGTCTATATGTGTTTATTTTTCCTTGGCAAGTCCGGTAAGTGGATCTGAAGTAGGTCTGTTCTTTAGTGCGTTCTCGGATGCCGGATTCTTTAACAGAAATGATTTCGTATGGTGGATTACCAATTACAATGTCAAAGCCGTCTCGATCTCTCTGGAATACCTCCGGAAATTCAAGGGACCAATGAAAGACCTTCTTTTCTTCGCTCCATTGCTGAATAGCTCGATCATGCAGATTTTTCTTTGCGAAGTATATCACGGCATGCATCCGATCTAGATTCGCCGTTATATTCACGTCGGGCTCTGCCTGGAACTCCTCCATAGATGAATTTTCCATTTTTCGCCATCGCCGGTCGCCCTGACAGTAGGGATACGGAGTTGTTCGGATCGCGCCTATGAGCGAATTTCCTGTACGGATGTTGAGTGAAAAGCCATCTGGGGGCGGATGGTGGCCGAAGACCCGTTTCGTCAATACGACCTGCGCAATATGCGCTGCGATGGGATCTAAGTCCACTCCGTACAAACACGAAGTCAGAATATGTATTCGGATACTTTCCTCCAGCTTCGGCCTGTTACCTGTCCCGCTAGCTGAAAGCGCCGCGCTGATTTCGTTGTGAATTGTCTCAATTCTAGAAGACGGAACCGTACTGCTCTTGCTCGATGAAGAGAAAACACGTCGGGTGACCTCTTCAAGCGCATGAGCAAGAAAAACACCTGTTCCAACAGCCGGGTCGAGAATTTTGAGATCGAGGTAATCCTCAGGTTGCGAAATTCCGATTGCATCGAGTGCGCCTGTGACGATTTGTTCGACTATATGCAATGGAGTATAGAATAATCCCTGATTCCGCTTTCCGGTCGGAGATGGAAGAAGGATTGGTTCATTTCCCGACTTTATCTCAAGTCGGAACCCTCTCAAAGATTCATATAACTGACCAACTTCTTCCGGAGCTAGTGGTCCCAATTGAAAGAGCCGTAGGGAAAGCTTTTCGTTGATGATCTGCCAATTTGCACCTATTTGACTATGGGTTTCTTCTATATCTTCAAGGAATGCTCTAGTAAGCGCTTCAAGTGCATATGTGTAAAGGCGGTCTGCTGTCCAGTTTCTGAAGGAATTGCTGCCCAGCAGATGGCGAATGAATTCAAGGAAAACTTCCATTACGTGGTCGAAACGAGTATCCGGATTTACATTAGAGTTCATGATCAAGCTCAGCTAATATAAGGGCACAGCAAGAGAGGTTTCTATTTTTCTGAATTCCGAGGATCTCTATCAATCGAGTATCTACCGAGAAATTACAATATCGTGTTATAAAGTTGCCTCAAGTTCCAACTATCACGATCGGCATCATGTGTCATCGGAAACTGATGCAGAGACTTGCCCGGTAGGATTGCCCAATTTGACAACGCAGAGACCTGTTTGGATAATTGTTTATTGTGTGCTGCTCCTCGTGAGTGTGACTATGGTCGGGTATCCCTCCACTATTCTTGCCGGCGAGTTGCCATCACGCAAAATCACCGTTTCTGCGGAATTCTCAGCTTCCGGACTTGATCAGTTCCTGGCTCAATCGTTATTAGATTCTGCGGATGTTCCTCTTCTGCCCGCAGTTCCCGGCGGAGGGTCCGTGCCACTTCCGCCAAGCATACGCCGGGAGCCCTCGGCCAAGACATCAGAGCCCGTAGTGAATGGAAACAATCTGGTAGACGGTACGGGAAAATACAGTGGAATGCTATTGATCCCTGGCGGGACTTTCGAAATGGGGAGCCCGGAAGGAAAGGGTAGGCCGGATGAACGGCCTAATCATCAGGTCTTCGTGAAAGATTTTTATATCGCCAAGCAAGATGTGACAGCCCAGGATTACTGCGGATTTCTCAAATCTCAGGGAGAGAATTCCAGAGATGGGTCTGCCAGGATTAAGCTTGATAGCCCTGATTGTCCTGTGGTCAAGAGCGGGAATGCATATAAGCCGAAAGACGGATTTGCCGACAAGCCGGTTGTATGCGTGTCCTGGTACGGGGCTACCGAATATGCAGAATGGGTGGGAGGTCGTCTGCCCACGGCCGCAGAACGTGAAAAAGCCGCGTTGTTAACCACTCCCCATCCGCCGGCAGATCGTCTGGTCTTCCACCAGAGAACTGGTATTTTACCCGTTTCCTTGGCAGCTCCGGGAGTACGGGAGATCTCGGGAATGTTTGGCAATGTTTGGGAGTGGTGCTCGGATTGGTATTCTCGCGATTATTATGCGCAGAGCCAAGCAAATAATCCGACAGGTCCGGCTTTAGGAGAAGAAAAGGAGATCAGAGGCGGATCCTGGGTTTCTCCCGAATCATCTTGGCGCATAAGAAACCGACACAAGGCCAGCCCCAGAGGTTATTTTCGCACAGTCGGGTTTAGAGTAGTGAAAGATTGACACCGGTGATTCGACGGATTGTTGAGGCGGCGTCCCTGCGGGCCGACAATCAATGAAAGGGCCAGGCCGGTCTCATCAATACCACAGCACATTGGATAGAATAAATCTGAGGACGTCTATTAGCCGGCTTAGAAACTAGTTTTCACACTTAGAATGGCACCCCGAATCAAAACGTTTCCTGATCTAGTGCGAAATGAAGCGATTGCTGCCGTTTCAGCAATGACAGCGGTGTTCCTCATTTGTGCTGTTTTAGATGCTCCTATAGGAGGACCGGCTGATTCGTCAGGGATTCCTGTTGAAAATGTGAAAGCTCCCTGGATTTTTCTCGGGATCCAACAAATGCTTCGCTATTTTCCTGCGGTAATTGGCGGCGTCATTATTCCTCTCGCGGGATTGCTCATGCTGATATCTATTCCGTTTGTCTCCAAAAAAGTTGATCAACCTGTACGAGTAATATTCTGGGCAATCATTCTGATTTCATTGGCCGCAACCATTTGGGGCTACTTTGTATGAGCGGAAGAGCCTTTCCTTCCAAAACGATTAGGGTTTTCCTGCTCGCAGTTATCGCCCTGGCGATGGCCTATGTAGAGTATCGGTATCGAAGCCCGGAGTGGAAGACTTATCAGCAAAAAGGCGTTGCGTTAGCCCTGCATAGGCTGGAAATGCGGCTGGCCGAAGAGCAATCGGCAGAAGCAAAACGAGTCATTTCAAGTGAGATAGACTCCCTCAAGAATAGGCGCCGCGAGATCATTGAAATAACACCATTCGGTGGGAAATTCCCCGCAGAAAGGTGCCTCACCTGCCATTACGGAATCGAAGATCTTTCCTCATCGCATCCCAATTTAGTATTCGGGTGCGTAATCTGCCACGGCGGTAATGGATCCGACCTGTCGGTCCGGGGCGCCCATATTGGTTTGAGAGGTGGTCGCAACCCTGCGAAACTCGATCTCGCTAATGCCGGCTGCGGTGGGAGTAAGTCCAACATTGGAATAACCTGCCACTCGGGACGGGAGCATCCACTACTGAATCGGACGGAAAATGTCTCCAAATCTCTGATGGCTACTAACGCTGGTATAATAGGAATTCTTCGGTTCCAATGGGGTGTAGAGGAAACGAGTGATTCGAGGTATGCGGTCCGCGCCGTATCTGATGGCAAAACCACCCTGAACGACCTCTCTCCCGAGATCGGATCAAATGGGGAGTTCAATTTGCCGGAAAGCCATTTTCGAAAATTCTGCGCCTCATGCCATCTCTGGTCATCACGCATTCGAGAGAAAATGGGCCGGCTCGAAGGATGTCCGGCTTGCCATGCGTCTTATGACCAGGATTGTCGGTACGTGGGCGGCGATCCCACAATTAAGCGCGACGAACCGGGCCATGCCTCAACTCACTCGATCACAAATCGGATACCAAATGACAGATGCAGGGCTTGTCACAATCGGAGCGCACGAATTGGGCTGAATTATCAAGGAGAAATGGAAAACGAGCAATACGGTACTCCCTTTGTCAATGGAGGCTTGAACGAAGACACGATCAGTGAAAATAGATTCGTGCTGAGGCTCGTGCCCGACATCCATCATGAAAAGGGTATGGCCTGCATAGATTGCCACACCGGTCAGGACACAATGGGTGATGGTAATGTGCACCGTTTTATGAAGGATCAGGTGGAAATCCGCTGCGAAGACTGTCACGGATCTTATTCGAACGCTCCACGAACTATCAAGGTGGAAAACCATGATGCGGTGGTACAGACGCTGATAAGAGGCACCCCCTCATTGAAGCTACAGGACGGCGATACAATTCTTACGACTTCCAAAGGACGCCCTCTCCCGCATGTGAAGCTGACTCCCGAAGGATTACGACTTACGGGTAAGATCGATGGGAAGCAGTATCCGGTGACCATTATTACCGACAAGAATAAAGCCCATAATCTGAAAGGGCACGAGCGCCTTGAATGTGATTCGTGCCATAGTGCCTGGAGTCCGCAATGCTACGGATGTCACCAGGCGCTGGATTTCCGGGTAACTTCTCAAAAAGGCCGGGTAACACTGGTGGCAAGGGGATGGATTGAGCTTTGCGTGGCTTTTTGCTGACGGATTTTGGGGCAGTGGTGAACGGATTACTCCCTGAAGGCATATGGGGGACACG
>JBKQRG010000167.1:0-20920 GCA_052144015.1 Desulfomonilaceae bacterium | reverse complement strand
GATGAAGCTGGATTCGTCGCTCGCCATATCCCGTTGGAAGTTAAAGCAGGCACCAAGATCCTTTTCGGAAAGTATTCCGGATCAGAGGTTAAGATTGAAGGTACCGAGTATCTGATCATGAGAGAAGATGATGTCCTCGGCATAGTGGAGTGATCTCTCCAGGATGTTGTTTTTGGAATAACAACGATACAAATAGGTATTCAAGGAGGAAACAAATAAATGGCCCCAAAAATCATTATGTTTGAACAACCTGCAAGGGACAAGATCCTCAAGGGTGTCAACGTCATGGCTGATGCCGTGAAATCCACCCTGGGACCCAAAGGCCGCAATGCCATTCTGGAGAAGTCATGGGGTTCTCCCACAGTGACCAAAGATGGCGTAACCGTTGCCAAAGAGATCGAATTGGAAGACAGATTCGAGAATCTTGGCGCTCAGATGCTCAAAGAAGTTGCTTCCAAGACTTCCGATGTGGCGGGTGACGGCACCACCACGGCTACAGTATTGGCTCAGGCAATATTCCGCGAAGGCGTTAAAATGGTGGCGGCCGGCGCATCACCTATGGATCTCAAACGAGGGATCGATTCCGCGGTCGAGGCTGTGGTCAAAAAACTGAAAGAGCTTTCTAAACCTACCAAGGACAAAAAGGAGATCGCACAAGTAGGCACGATTTCCGCCAACAACGATGCGACCATCGGCAATATTATTGCGGAAGCCATGGAAAAAGTAGGCAAAGAAGGAGTCATCACGGTTGAAGAGGCAAAAGCCATGGAAACGACCTTGGAGGTCGTGGAAGGCATGCAGTTTGACCGTGGTTATCTGTCCCCTTATTTTGTTACTGACGCAGAGCGTATGGAAGTAGTACTGGACGAGCCGTACATTCTGATTCATGAGAAAAAGATCTCTAATATGAGGGACATGCTTCCGCTGCTGGAGAATGTTGCTAAAATGGGGCGACCTCTGCTGATCGTCGCCGAAGACGTCGAGGGTGAGGCGTTGGCTACACTGGTGGTCAACAACCTGCGGCGCACCTTGTCAGCGTGCGCAGTGAAAGCGCCTGGTTTTGGCGATCGCCGGAAAGCTATGCTCGAGGATATAGCGATACTCACCGGTGGCCAGGTTATCTCGGAAGATTTAGGCCTCAAATTGGAGAACGTGACTGTCAACGATCTGGGGCGTTGCAAGAGAGTAACTCTGGACAAAGACAATACCACAATAGTTGACGGCGCCGGTGGTAAGGACAAGATAGAAGGACGCGTAAGGCAGATTCGAACCCAGATCGATGATACAACTTCCGACTACGATCGGGAGAAGCTCCAAGAACGTCTTGCCAAGCTGGTGGGCGGAGTTGCCGTTATCAACGTGGGTGCTGCTACTGAAACTGAGATGAAAGAAAAGAAGGCCCGTGTAGAGGATGCCCTCAATGCAACCCGCGCTGCTGTAGAGGAGGGGATTGTTCCCGGCGGTGGAGTAGCCTATCTGCGATGCCTGGGAGCTGTGGAAGCCCTGAAGCTGGAAGGTGATGAGGCTTTCGGCCGTAAAATAGTATTGAGAGCGTTGGAAGAGCCGCTACGACAGATCGCAAACAACGCCGGTCAGGACGGTTCGATTGTCGCGGACAAAGTAAAGAATAAAGAGGGATCGTTCGGATTCAACGCTGCCAGCGAGCAGTATGAGGACCTTATGGCCGCCGGGATCATCGATCCGACCAAGGTGACAAGATTGGCCCTGGCGAACGCCGCGTCAGTTGCGAGCCTTATGCTGACGACGGAAGTTATGATTGCAGAGAAACCGAAAGAGAAAGAGCCACCAATGCCTGGTGGAGGCATGCCGCCCGGTGGTATGTACTAAGATATCTGAATAGTTCCCGTAGGATGCGGTGACTTTCGCGTTTCGCGGGGGAACCGCATCAATCGAGGTTTTCTCGACCGATGCGGTTCACTTCGTTCACCACATCCTACTCTTTTACTCCCAAAAAATCTGATATATCTAATTAGGCGTGTTTCTCGTCCTGAAGGATTTCCCTATCTCTTTTCCTTGTACTTGATCAATGGCCCGAAGAACATTGTCTCGCAATAATGGCACCTTAGTGTAAGCGGGTTGTTATCCATTACGAAAAATTTGCCAGGGACTTCCTCGTGATTTGTAATGCAGAACCTATCGGGGCAAACTACAATATCACCAACCCGATTTGGAATCTCAACCTTGTGCTTCTCAATCACTTCTTCTTTATCTATCCTCGAAATGGTAGCAAGCGGGGCAATCAGTGCGACAACATTGAGCATATCTCGAGTCAGGCTAAGATTTTCTACCTTTATGATATCTTTCCTGATTAGGCTGGGCGACTCAAAGTTGATCCCTATCGCAATTATGTCACCTGTTTCTCGTGCGAGCGCATTAAGCCCCAACACCTGGGCTATCAAGAAAGCTTTGCCCGCTGGGATATGGTCTATGACTATCCCTTTCTGAATTTTGGCTATAGTAATCGGTCTTTTCTTCATTGCACTGCTCCCAGAATAAGCGCAAGAAGCGTTTCGCGAACAAAAAGCCCGTTTCGAGCCTGCTGAAAATAATAAGCATGAGGAGTTTGATCAACATCCGGGGCTATTTCGGTAACGCGGGGCAGGGGGTGCATCACCTTCATATTTGATTTTGCTGATTTCAGCATTCCGGCTTGGAGCCGGTAAATGCTTCTTAACTTCTCGGTCAGAGCCGTGCCTCCCTCCAATCTTTCAGTCTGAATTCTAGTCATATACAAGACATCCACCCGAGATATGTAATCTTCAATGCGGCTTCCTTCTTCAAAGCTCGTGCCGTGGGTGACGGATGCCTTTTGGCATTCGTCGATCAGGGATCTCGGCATAATCAGCTCGCGCGGGGAGATGAAGATCAATTTGCATTTTTCATATTTCAGCAGAGCCTCAGTCAGAGAATGCACAGTCCTGCCATATGCCAAATCGCCTACCATAGCTATGGTGATTTCGTCGAGTTTTCCTTGGGTTTCTTTGATGGAATAAAGATCGAGAAGTGTCTGGGTGGGATGTTGATTCGGGCCATCGCCTGCGTTGATTACAGGGATTTCCGCAGCTTCCGCGGCAAGTCTAGCTGCGCCTTTTAACGGGTGGCGAATCACGATCACATCGAAACCGTAGCCGTCATGCATCTTGACGGTATCCCAAAGCGATTCCTGTTTGACCGCGGAAGTAATACTGGCGTCATAAAAGCCCCCGACCTCACCGCCCAAGTTGCGCATCGCAACTTCGAAAGAAGTGCGCGTGCGGGTCGATGGTTCAAAAAAGAGCATCGCGGAAACTTTATTTCTGCAAAGATCCTGTTTTTGCGGGTGATCGCGCACGATCTTTACTTTGAGGAGTATCTGATCTATTTCCTCTCTAGTCAGATCGTTCATCGAAATCAGGTCTCTCCCTTGGAAGCTCATCTTTCACGACTCCGATTTAAATGGGTACTGTTTACCTCGGATAATGGTTTTCGCGACTCTGCCGGGAAGGGGAATTGAATCGAACGGAGACCAGCCACACAGCGTTTCTAAACGACCGCGACCGAGGATTACATCGTCTTGCACTAATGTGGCCGACTGAAGGTCCAGCACTGTGAAAGACGCTATTGCGCCAGGTTCGATTATACCGTGCGGGCGGTCCAAATCGTGACTGAGCAATCGGGCAGGGGCCGTCGATAGTATCCGCGCGACATCGGGTCCCGTGAATCCGCATTCATTAATAAGCCACGCAGCGAACGCCCCTAGAGTATCCAAATGCGGCATCCCTGGCGCTCCTTGTCTTTTGTCCTCCAAGGTGTGAGGCGCATGATCTGATGCTATTAAATCTATTGCACCTTGTTTCAGAGCATCAAGCAGGAAGCTGCGATCCATCTCGGACCTGAGTGGCGGGTTACAGCCCAGAAATTCCGGTCTGGCGATCTTTCCTGGAACTGCCGAGACGATTTTTCCGTTTTCAATACTGAAAAGAAGGTGATGCGGAGCGACTTCGCAGGTCAATTTGTCGGTGGACGCACGATTATATTCCTGAATCATTTGCACTGTTTTTTGTGTAGATACATGGCAGATGTGGCTATGTAGACCGAACTTGGCCGTGAGTTCAAGGATTTTTTCGACTGCGTAGATTTCCGCTTCCGGAGGGCGGGTTTTCGATCCAGGTCCGGTTCCGGCAAATTTCTCTAATATGTCCGGGTCCTCCGCGTGAAAGAATACACGATGACCTCGATATCGGGCCAGGGCTGGTTCAAGATCGCTCCATCTCGTAAATGAAACCGAAGAGGGCTCGGTATCCAGGTAGACCTTATACGGAATATTCGCCCAGGGTTCCGATGATGCGGTTACGGATCCAAACAGGATTACCGGGCAAGCCGATGAAACCGCGACGGCAATTTTCCGGGAGTAGGATTGTTTATTATCCGGAGGTATTGGGTCATTGGGCATGGCCGCAAAAAGTGTGACTCCGCCGTTTATTGCGGCTCGACCCGCAGTTAAGAAGGTCTCCTTTTGGCATACAGCGGACCACTTTTTGAGCGCCTGATCATTCGGATTCTGAGGCCGAGGATATTCCCTGGCGTGAACGTGCACGTCGATAAAACCGGGGAAAATTAGCGGAGCATCCAGGTCTGTGGCGGGAAGCTTTGAAAACGAAATAATTGACTCAGTAGCGGGATCTATGGAGATTTGCGCGTGAATAATGCCGTGCGGAAAAACAACTCGACCGCTGATTGATGTCAGTTCCATAATGAGCGCCGACTATCGGAAGTTATTATAATATTAAATAAATCAGGCCGTACTGATTTCCTAATAAGGTATAAATTTTCCGCAGCCATATGAGACAGGAGATTTCAGTCCCGCAAGACGCGGGATTTTGCAACCCCGCGGTTTCGCGGGGTTCCTCCTGTTTTTTTATTTCCCTTCCATTGCTTCAATAACAGTCCGGCAGAAAGAGGGAAGATCATCCGGTTTGCGGGCCGTAATTAGATTACCGTCTCTCACCGTTTCAGAATCTTCCCACAGCGCTCCTGCATTGACCATATCATCTTTAATGGCAATGTACGATGTGGCCTTTTTCCCTTTGAGAATCCCAGCGCTGGCCAGCATCCATCCTGCATGGCAAATCGCGGCGACGATCTTACCCTTGTTGAAAGCGTCCCTCACTAGAGAGACCATTTCTGGATGGATTCTCATCTTGTCCGGAGCATAGCCCCCAGGTATCACCACCACGTCGAAATCATCGGCCTTCACTTCTGAAGCTTTTTTGTCGACCTGAACCGGTAATCCGTACTTGCTGTGATATACGGAAGCCGTCCCGGACCCAACGACGGTCACCTCGATTCCTTCTTCCTTCAGCCGATAGAACGGTATCCATAATTCAAAATCATTGTACATGTCCTCGGCCAGTAAAGCTGCCTTTTTCCCTTTCAATTTCATCTTAACGCCTCCTGTTTCTAATTACTCAGTAATCCTCAATTTCCAAGGAAACGATACGCATTTCGTCACGGCCTTCAACTATATTAAGAGCTGGGGACGAACACACAGGACAAAAAGGTTCGTAATTCTCCATGATCTGTTCATTCCCGCACTCCCTACATTGTACTTTAATGGGAACAATTTTTATGTCCAGTTGTGCTCCATCAGCGATGCCGTCTTTAGACAAAATTTCAAACGCGAAACTAACAGCCGCGGGTAGTACCGCCGTGAGTGCCCCGAATTCCAGACTGACCCGCACAACCTTTTTTGCGTTGTACATCTCGGCCTGTTGTTCTATTATGTCCATAATGCTCTGAACTATGGCCATTTCGTGCATATATCCCTCTGAAGATACCTTGACCGCAGAAATCACAGAGAACGTGGAGAAAAACCTTTGCTCTCCTTTAATATTTTGCCTTTTTTGGCTTTACCATCAACTCTATTCCGTCTGTCGATCATCTGCGGCGGTGAAAAAAAATGCGATTTCTACTTGGCCCATGCAGGCAGGTACCACTGAAAACCAGGATTTATTTCCTGAAAGTTGCCGTCTCCCCTCATATCCAAAAAGATCCTGCGGGTCTTCTGTGCGTCCGAATTGGAGTGTACGCTAAATGCAACATTTCGCCCTTTATAGGAATAAACCGTGTAAACCTCTCCAGTTGGTGCGGTGTAATAATCCATCATCGTTTGTTTGCCGGGAATATCAGGAGCATGATTGGAAGTACCGGTGGTCAGATGTTTAAAAGATCTCACGTCGGGCAATCGGTAGAATTGCTGCGCTGAAGCGAGTGAAACCAATAATGAGCACGTGATAGTTGCAACCAAAATCACGATCGACCTACGCATGATTTGTTTTTCCTCCGGAGCGCAAACTATATTTTAACCGTTTTCTATAACAGATCCTTGAGGGGACAACAATGTACGGGTCGCGTTGTGTATGAAACGTCAAACTGATGGAGAAGATTTCTCCGAAGTGACCCTTCAGTTACAAACGGCCAAACAATGTCATTGCGAGCGGAGCGAAGCAATCTCGCTTTGGGGATTGCTTTCCCGTGGAACGCGGGACAATGACAAATCCACGTCCCTCCTAACAGAGAAGTTACTGCTTCGGAGTAGCTCAGAAATTGACACTGGCTGAAGATTAATTCATTATTCTCAGACCACGCGGAAATTAGGAGTATGGATGAAGATCTCCGAGAGCATAGTCCCCCAGGACATGGAATCATATTTGGACTTCCTATTTTGGCATTACCGTGTTGTCGATGCATTCTGGTACATTTACATTGAAGAAGAGCACGGCACGGATGCCGCCAATCGGTTCAACGAAAAGGTATGGCAACGAGTTGCAGGATTAGCGGCTAAAGATATAGTCAAACGTTTCGATATTCGGGAAAAAGGGCTCGATGGCTTTGTACGGGCGGTTAAATACTTTCCGTGGACCATATTGGTGGGTTATGAAATCGATCAGAGGTCCGATCAAGTAATAATTTCAGTACCGGAATGCCCCACACAGAGAGCACGTTTGGATCGCGGGTTGGGAGAATATGCGTGCAAAGAAATGCATCGCAGTGAGTTCATTGCGTTTGCCAAAGAGATAGACCCTACAATTCTGGTGGAATGTGTTCACGCACCATTGGACCCACATCCGCCTGGCAGATTTTGTCAATGGAGGTTCACAGTTGCGTGAATAACGCGGGGCCATGGCCATTCTGATTGTAGTAACTTTGTATCTTTCTTGACATAATGCACCTGAGAATGCTATTTTTGGTATTAATTAGTTATAATTGCTAGAGAGTTAACGACAAATCTCGCCTGGTAGGTGAACACGTCCGATGTCCGCTGAGATTGAGGCCAAGGTTCTTTCCGCTCTGTTACGTGACCGGTATTTGCTTACTCGCGTCACTGGCGACGGCTTTAGTCCGGATATATTTCGAGATCGCAATTTCAGGATCATTTTCAAGACAGTGCATGACATGAGCCTGCTGCCGGGCCAATTGATTGATTGGATTACGGTTGAGAGTGCTATTAAGAGAAAGGAGTGGTTTTCGCCGGAAATTGCGCAGGCGCTTGAGGATTTAAAGCAACAGGAGCAGCCGGAACCAGATCAAATAATCGCCTATGTAGATATACTTAAAGACCAGAGTCTTCGTGATAAGACTATGAAGCTGGCGCAGGTGATGGTTGGTTATTGCCAGCGTAAAGGCCAGTACCGAGACGAGGATTTCGTTGATTTCAGCGGAAGGATCATCCAAACACTAATCGAATTTCAGAAACAGAAAGTAAGAAAACGACTTACGCCTCTGAAGGACACGATTGAAGAAATTCGCGTTTCGACCAATAGCGCTATCGGAGATGAAAAAAGACTATTGGGTTTTTCCATTCATCCCTTCGACCGCCTACAACACCTTCTCTCAGGTATCAGAAAAGGGTTTTATTACGGTTTAGCCGGGCCTCCTCGTCGCGGCAAGACAACATTCGCACTGGATATTGCTTCCAGACTTGCAGAAGCACACGATTTCCCGGTGCTTTTCTATACATGGGAACAGACTCGCAAGACTCTTGCCGCTCGATTACTGGGCCGAGAATGTTACCTTAACCCGGTAAAACTGCTAACTGAAGTTTCCCCAGATGAGAAGCAACGTCATGCGCTGGTTAATCGAGTGATCGAGCGTTCCGCTGCATATAGCAAGAATCTGTACGTCATAGAAGCGGGACGCCAGGATACGATAGACCGCATCAAGGCTCAGGCTTATAATGTGATGCATGAATTCAGGTCAGGCAACATAGCCATTTTCTTTGATTATCTACAGAAAATCCCGCTCGGTCGCACCTATGAGGATATTAGAAGCCAGGTCAATGAAACGTCGGCTCAATTGGCTGATTTGAGCCTACAGCTGGAGTGCCCGATCGTGGCAATATCCGCTATGGATAAAGAAGGGTGCAAACTGGATGAAAAACCGCCGTCATACGACGAATTTTCGACAACTTATTACGCTAGGCCAACAATGCACAACTGTGTAGGCGGCGGGGATTTGGAGTACGATCTTGATGTGGCTATGATACTGTCCAAAGACTGGGTTGCCACCAACAATTTGCGCGAGCGCTTAAGTTTGAAAGACAAGGATCAACAAGCCCAGGACCTCCCCCAAATTGATATAATAAATCTCCATGTGGATAAGAACCGGGATTCCGCGGGCGAAATCGCGCCAACTATTCAGTACGCTTTTTTCATTAATATAAATAAATTCGTGGAACTCGGCTTTAAAACAGAAGACGAATACAGTAAAGAATTTAAAGGGTTTGCCAAAGCCGAAGATATGTTTGGTGCGCTTCTCGATACTGGCATTTTCAAGCTTTATTAGGCTCCCCGCCAGCCATCATCTTTCAGTCAAAAATCGGCCGGATGGATATCCGAGGGAACAATAACTGGTATGTACCTGAAAAGTGTAGTCATCGATTCCGATACTTTTCCAATCAACGATCGTTACCCGTTTAACATTCCTATATTGCATTCCACCCCCAGTATTGAATTCACCTCACCATTAACTTTCTTCGTGGGTAAGAACGGCTCCGGAAAATCAGCGATTCTGGACGCCATAGCACGCAAAAGCGGTTTTCTGCCATGGGGCGGTACTAAGACGCATCGCGTCCATGATAATCCTTATGAAACGCAATTGGCCAATCATCTTAAGCTTACTCTGCAGCCCCGTCACTCGTACGGTTTCCATTTTCGCGCCGAGGCCTTCTTGAACTTCGCTTCCTCGCTTGATGATATTATTCTCGACGATCCTGCTCGCGATTATTATTTTGGCGGGAAATCGTTGAATGTTGTATCGCACGGCGAGTCGTTTTTGACTTTTTTCAAAAGCTACAGTTGTCAGCTCGATGGCCTTTACCTATTCGATGAACCGGAGGCGGCCCTCTCGCCACACAGTCAATTGGAATTCGCACGAATTCTGCTTGATTTTCTGCAGAACGGGAATGGCGGTAAGCAGTTCATCATAGCTACTCATTCGCCAATTGTCATGGCCTGTCCCGGGGCCCACATTTTGACATTTGATGCCGAATCGGTACGACCGATCGATTACAAGCTTACAGAGCATTACAAATTTTACCGAGAATTCCTTACCAAACCCGATGAATTTTTTTACCCATAACACTGTGTTGGCAGTTCCGATCTTTTTGAGGCTGCAATATCCAGCTAACAGAGGTAGTGTTCGGTGACGTCAGTAATACCCAACCTTGATTTGATTTCCGTGGTATGCAGAGGTGATTCGGACCCACGGCTAATCGACAATATTTTGGAAAGTATAAGCGATAGCGTGATTGTTCTAGGGCAACACGGTGAAATTTTGTGTTGCAATCGGATTACGCAGAAGATGCTCGGTTGCTCGCCTGCAGAGCTGTTGGAAAAAGGATTAAGCCAGTTAATGATACAGCACGAAGATAATGAGGACTTTAACCGTATTTTTATAGAGACCATATCGAAACATAGCGTAAATAATTACAGAGAAGTAGATTATCACCATCCCGATGGGTCAACCAAAAGGCTTGCAGCTACTATTTCTTATCTTGTGGATGTCGGCCAGCACGAGACTTCATTCACCGGGTTTGTGGTTCTATTTAAGGATGTCACCGAAATTCATAATTTGAGACGTAAAGAGCGGCAGTTGATCCAGGAAAAGCACAGAATGGCAAGGGAAAAAATTAGGAGCCTTCAAAAATTGGCTATGGGAGTTGCTCATGAAATACGGAATCCCATAGTAACAATAGGAGGCTTTGCGGGACGTATTGCTCGATCGGCCCAGGATCCTGAGGCTACCAAGCACTACGCGAACAATATTATAGAGGCTTCGAAATCTCTGGAAAAGGTTGTTGATGCGGTTCAGCAATGCTGTGATCTTCCTCAGATAAATCCATTTCAAGGAAGTATTTCCGACCTGGTTAGGTTGACGGTTTCGGAGATGGAACCCAAGGCACAATCAAGAGATGTAAATCTAAGGGTTTATGATGAACTTCCAAAAGATTACAGAACCGCTTTCGATCCTCTCCTATTAAGGATGGCATTGGTTAGACTTATAGATAATTCTATTGAATTCTCATTCCACGGGTCTCCTGTGGATATCTCGCTCTCGAAAAAAGAATCCGGGACTCTCCTGGGGGTCAAGGATTACGGAAGCGGAATTAGCGAACAGGACATGGAATATATTTTCAACCCCTTTTTTTCAACTTTGCCCAATGCCACAGGAATGGGATTGGCAGTGGTGGAAAGTGTGGTGAATGAACATCTGGGAACGATTGAAGTTGACTCGAAACCCGGGACCGGCACAAGTATCCGGATATTCCTGCCGCATTCACCGCAAAAATCTTAAAATCGGGAACAATATAATTGGTCGCAATTGCCGTCGGATACAAAGACGGCCGGAACAGGAGTTATGGTGATGAGGCTCTACCCCGTTATGATGAACCTTCAGGGTAAAAGGGTTGTCGTGATCGGGGGCGGAGAGGTGGCACAGCGAAAGATAACGGGACTTCTTGAAACCGGTGCGCTCATCACGGTCATTTCACCGAAACTGGAGCAACGGTTGGAAGAATTGGCTGCTGAAAAACGCATAGATTGGATCGCTGAGCCCTTTCATGTTTCGATTCTGGATACTTTTCCGGATATTGCTCTAATTTTTGGCGCGACCAATGATCGACAAGTAAACTTGGCAATTTACGAATCTGCGGTAAAAAGAAGCATTCTCTGCAACATCGCGGACGTGCCGGATTTGTGCTCGTTCATTGTCCCTGCTGTCATCACACAGGGCGAGTTGATGATAGCTGTAACTACAGGTGGATCTTCTCCAGCGCTTGCCCGACGAATCCGCCAAGATCTTGAAAAACGCTTCGGACCGGAATACGCTGAACTTACAAGAGTCTTGGGCGAATTAAGAAAACTCATATTAAGCGCTGGCGGTCCCTCAAGTGAGAATCGACAAGTGTTTAGGGATATAGTGGATTCCGAACTTCTGATTGCCCTCAGGGAGAATGATCGAAACAAAGTCCTCGATATTCTAAGGGCTATTTTGCCGGATTACATCGATCCTCAAAACGCTGTTGAATAAACCTCGGCCAGATTTAATCCGGAAGGATGAAACAGTTGGACTTGATTTTCTTCAAGATTGCCGTTGCGCTTTATTTGGGCGCTTCGGTTGGTTACCTGGTCTTCTTGCTTTTTTCTGCTGGCGAAAGATCGGCTTTGGGGTTTTGGCTGGCGCTTGCAGGTTTTGGAGCTCATTCACTTTCGCTGTTGCACCGGGCAATTTTTTCGGGATTTGTTCCACTCGGCACGGCATTTGACGCACTATCATTCTTCTCCTGGATTATTATCTGCCTTTTCTTGGCCATCACATACAGGGAACCCAGTCCCATATTCGGGTCTATTGCCACGCCCATAGCCACCGTTCTGATGCTTTTCGCCGCCACTCTCTCATACCAAATTCGTGAACCGCTGGTTCCGATACTGAAAAGCTGGTGGCTTCCCATACACGTGATTCTTGCGCTGCTAGGGAATGGAGTTTTTGCCATTCTAGCAATAAACGGTCTAATGTACCTCGTCCAGGAAAGGTTCATAAAAAACAAAAGAATCGGACGAATTCATAAGCTGCTTCCTTCACTGGAAACCCTGGACGTGATCAATCGACGTGGATTACCCATAGGTTTCTTCCTGCTGAGCTTGGGAATTATCTCAGGAGCGTTATGGGCCGGAAGCGCATGGGGGTTTTATTGGAGTTGGGATCCAAAAGAAACTTGGAGTCTAATAACTTGGTTCGTGTATGCGGGAATGGTCCACCAAAGATTGGCTCTGGGTTGGCGGGGCAGGCGAGCCGCACTGCTTTCGATTTTTGGATTCGCATTGGTCCTCTTCACTTTCCTCGGGGTGAGCGCTCTAATCGGCGGACACCACGCATTCCAAGGTGCGCGGCGTTTTATGGGTACTGGGGGAATATGATGTCTGAAATACTAGTCATAGGACTAAATCACATCACAGCCCCCGTCGAGATCAGAGAACGAATCACGTTCCCCGGTGATGAAGGCGGCCAGATCACTCGTTCAGTACTTGGAGTTGAAGATATTCAGGAGGCGGTAATCGTCTCCACCTGTAATCGGTCCGAGGTTATCACAGCTGCCGAGGATGTCGAAGCTGCTTCTGAGAGGCTCATACATTTCATGGCTCGCTTACATGTGGTAGATCCGGAGACCCTCCGTGAATTTCTTTACATAAAAGAAGGCGAGGACGCTGTTCGCCATGTTTTCAGGGTTTCTTCCAGTCTGGATTCCATGGTACTAGGCGAACCTCAAATATTGGGCCAAGTTAAAGAAGCGTACAGCCGTGCTGCCAATGCGGGCGCTACCGGCCCGATCCTCAATCGGCTTATGCACCGTGCTTTCTTTTCGGCAAAGCGAGTGCGCACAGAAACGGGTATAGGATTGGCCGCGGTTTCAGTGGCTTATGTAGCAGTTGAACTGGCCAAGAAAATACTAGGCGAACTTCGTGAAAAGAGCATCATGATAGTCGGCGCTGGTGAAATGGCGGAACTCGCTGCGCGTCACTTGTGCGATCAAGTGGAGAAATCCCTGATCGTTTTCAATCGCACTTACGAAAATGCATGTACGTTGGCGCGCCAACTTCGGGGACGCGCCGCTCCTATGGAAAGGTTAAACGAAGGGCTTATTGAAGCCGATGTCGTTATTACATCGACCGGAAGTTGTGAGCCGCTAATTAACGAGGACCAAATTAGAAATGTAATGCGCCGGAGAAGATTCAGACCTATCTTTTTGATTGATATTGCTATCCCGCGCGATATTGAACCTTCGGTAAACAGAATTGAAGGGGTGTATCTGTACAATATTGACGATTTACAAACAGTCGTTCAGGAAAACCTCGGGGGACGGCGTCAAGAGTCTGAGAAAGGAGAGGCCATAGTCGAGATCGAAGTGGAAAAGTTCATGAAATGGACCAAAACTCTGCACTCTACTCCTACGATTATAGCGCTAAAAGAGAAACTCGAGACTATTCGCATTCGAGAATTGGCAAGATTGAACGGCAAGCTCTCTGACCTGAGTCAAGAAGAGAGAGAAATTGTGGAGCTGATAACCAGGTCGATTGTCAACAAAATAGCCCATGACCCGATTTCCTTTTTAAGAAAGACAGGCTTGACCAGCAAACAAAACATGTATCTCGATGTAGTACAGCGGTTATTCAAGCTGGATTCATCCGTGGGGACCGGGGAATCGAGGGAACAAGAACCATTCAAAACATGAAGCTTATTATAGGAACAAGAGGTAGCGCCCTAGCTCTGTGGCAAGCCAGATATGTAGCAACGGGCATTGAGAAGCATAATCCTGAGTTCAAGACCGAATTAAAGATTATTAAGACTCGGGGGGATAAGATTCTGGATACGCCGTTGGCGCAAATCGGAGGGAAGGGGCTATTTACAAAAGAAATAGAAGACGCTCTCCTGGAGCATAGGGTGGACCTTGCAGTACATTCTATGAAGGATTTGCCGACCGAGTTGCCGGAAGGACTTCATGTAGGCGCAATCCTCAAACGAGAAGACCCTAGGGATGTATTCATATCTCGGGATGGTCGCTCATTGCAAGATTTAGGGCCGGGAGCAAGAATCGGGACGTCCAGCCTGAGACGCAAGGCGTTCTTGCTAAATCGGTTTCCTGAGCTGGAAATAATTTCAATACGTGGAAACGTCGACACGCGATTGAAGAAAATGGAAACCGAACATCTGGCAGGCCTGATACTCGCGGCAGCGGGCATTTTGCGAATGGGCTTTTCAGACAAAATAACCAGTTACCTGGAAGCTGATCTTATTATTCCTGCTATAGGACAGGGAGCGTTAGCGATAGAAACACGGTCCAGGGATGCCGAGACCAATGAGGCTGTGGTAGCCCTGAATGATACTGAAACTGAGAATTGTGTGCGGGTGGAACGTGCATTTCTCAAGAGAATGGGCGGCGGCTGCCAGGTCCCTATGGCCGCGCATTGCGTTCCCAATGGGGAAGGGATCACAATTATGGCCGGCGTAGTCCACCCGGATGGAAATCCAATATTGCGAGATACCTTTCATTCAATGAAAGTTAGCGCTGATATAGGGGTGCAATTGGCCGACGCTCTTTTGGAGAGAGGCGCTGATAGGATTCTCAAGAGTGTGTTGTCGGATGATTGGCAACCCGGCCCGACTACGGACATCATCTAATGGCGTGACTTAAATCTAACCATGGAGCATGAAACGAACATAAAAAAGACAAAAACAGGAAATCCGGGCACGGTGTACCTGATCGGAGCCGGCCCGGGTGATCCCGGACTTGTCACCGTAAAAGCCCTCGAAAAAATCCGCACCGCTGACGCGATCATTTATGATTACCTAGCAAATGAAAGCTTGATTCGAGAAGCCAAACCTACTGTGGAATTAATTTATGTGGGGAAGAAGGGGAGCGCCCACACGCTCGAGCAATCCAAAATCAACGAGCTGCTCGTTCGAAAAGCTATGGAAGGGAAAAGTGTGGCGCGGCTAAAAGGCGGAGATCCTTATGTATTCGGTAGGGGAGGGGAGGAGGCGGAGGTTTTGGCTGAAGCGAACGTCCCGTTTGAAGTTATCCCCGGAGTAACTTCAGCCGTTGCAGCCCCGGCTTACGCGGGTATTCCCGTGACTCATCGAGATCATGCATCTATGGTTACTTTTATAACCGGTCACGAAGATCCCACTAAAGAAGATTCAGCCATCGATTGGACAATTTTGGCTCGCAATCCCGGAACATTAGTCTTTCTTATGGGCGTAAAAAACCTTCGTAATATTTCGAAATCATTGATTGAAAATGGCAAAGCAGCTGACACTCCGGCCGCTCTTGTGCGATGGGGCACAACATCTCGCCAGGTTTCTCTGATAAGCACCTTGGGAGACATACCTTTTGAAGCCGAGCGCACAGGAATGAGCGCCCCGGCGGTTTTGGTTGTGGGATCCGTTGTCTCTTTGCATGATAAATTGGCATGGTTCGAGTGTAGGCCGCTATTCGGCAAAAGGATTTTGGTCACTCGAAGCCGTGAACAGTCGCGAAGAATGGCCGAACTTATCGGCGAGATGGGTGGCGATGCAGTGCTCTTCCCCACGATAAGGATCATGGCGCCCGACAGCTTCGAGCAGCTTGATGAAGCCATTCAAGAGATAAATAGATTCGATTGGGTGATTTTCACTTCAGTAAATGGGGTTGATCGTTTTTTCAGCCGATTTTTTGAGCTGCGCGAAGATATCCGGGACATGGCAGGTCCCAAGATCGCTGCGATAGGCCCGGAAACAGCGCGAGCCATTCAAGAACTGGGATTGAAAGTGAACCGCTTGGCCAAACAGTTCACAGCCGAAGGATTACTCGTTCTTTTTTCGCCTGAAGAAGTATCAGGCAAACGCTTCTTGATCCCTCGTGCGGAGAAGGCTCGTGAAGTATTGCCGCAAAGTCTGGTGGAATGGGGAGCCCATGTACAAGTGGTTCCCGTTTATCGCACAGGTTTCCCCGAAGATGCCGAAATTCAAGCAGTCCGTAAGATGTTGGAAACAGAATTTCTGAACGTGGTGACGTTTACTTCTTCTTCCACTGTGACTCACTTCATCGAAATGCTGAGTATGAAGAACCTGCCTGAAATTATGAGAGGAGTTGTGATCGCATCCATCGGTCCGGTAACATCCGCGACTCTCAGGGAAAACGGGCTGTCGGTCGATGTCGAAGCCGAGGAATATACGATCGATGGATTGGTGAAAGCACTTTCGGATCACATCAAATCACGCGAGAACTGATTTTGTCCCGTTTTCAATGGTTTTTTCCCGAATGCAGGTTCCGGAAAACATCTATCATCTGATGATGGTTTCTCTCAATCGTGTAATTTGAAGCAGTGAGCCTAGCAGCCGCAGATGCATCCCGCAATATATTTCGATCGAGAAAACGCTGCATCGCTGCCCCCATCTCGTCTGTATTTCTCGGATCTTTAAGAATCAGTCCGTCCCTTCCTTCGGTGATTATCCCGGCAGCCCCATTGAATACTGTCGTGATAGCAGGTAATCCCGCTGCCATAGCTTCCAGCACCACTAGAGAACAGGCGTCATAAAAGGTCGGCAGAATGAACACATCGCACGCGTGGTAAGCTTCTTCCGCTTCAGTGGTGGGACCCGGAAAAACCACGGTGTCTGAAAGCTTGAGCTGCTTGACCAAGCGTCGAATGTGAAGGGAAGGTGGACCGCCAACTATGACGACCCCAAAAGCTCCCGCGGCGAGATCTTGTCGTAGTTTCCCCGCGGCCTCGACCAAGTAACTGACACCTTTCTTCCTGAAATCATAAGCCATAAATAGAAATAGAATTTCTTTGTCAAAGCCCCATTGCTCTCGGAGGGAATTGCGCCCTCCTGATTCCACAGTGCTGAACTTGGCATAATCGATGCCATTGTAGATCAGCTTTATCTCATCAGAGTTGATTGCGAAATAATCGGTCATGTCATGTCTGACCATTTCAGAAATAGCAATGATGACAGGCCGTTGTTTCATTCGGAAAGGAGCGGATTCTATCCAGGCCCTAATATGATATTTAGGGCTACTAAGAAGGGCTAATTTCTTCAGAAAACGCAAACAAGGATTCAAAACTGCCCGGAGCTTGCGAATACTGCTTACGTGATGCACTCCGCCGTGGCTCTGATAAACGTTCATAGCCAAAGTATTACCGAAGCCTAGAATCACATCAAAGCTCTGTGTTGGAGTCATCCTTTTGTGCTGTAAAGCAAAATCCAGTATCCTCACAGAAGGCGGGATCCATTTGGGTAGGCGGCGAAGGCGATGAAACGCGGCGCCTGACGGTTCCCCGTCCCACGAATGACCGTAAAGGTGAACATCAAAGCCTTCCCGAACGAGAGTGTCGGCCAATCCCACAGCATAAGCTTCAGCTCCGCCTGCATATCGGCTGAAATTTTCAATGGCTAACGCTATTTTCATCAATCGGAAGGATTGTCACTGCCAGGAAGGCCTCTTTCCCAGGCTCTGGCGTGTTTGAGAAACACATAGAAGGCGCTGTTCACTGCTATGATCAGCCCCGGAATTCCGTCCAGTAATCCTAATTTCCAAACGGCGCATTCAAGAAATTTACCGAAAGCGTGAAGCAAACCCCAGACAACATACGCGCCAGACGCTGGTCGAGATCCGTTTTTGACAGCAATGAACGAAAAACGATCGATAGTTTTCAATTGATCGGAAATATCTCGATACACATAGTGAAGAAGCGGATGCTTCAGCTCCTTTATTTTCCCGGAGACCTCGATTTTTTCATGCAAATCTTGGCCGATCCAATGACCACAATCCTTCCTAATGAGCCGAACCTTTCTATCCGGGTACCATCCGCCATGCTTTATCCATCGATTCAAATAACGACTTAATCTCGGTAGAGAGAAGCCTTTCACATCCGGCTCGACCGTTCTGATTGCGTTCGATATCTCCTCGGCAGACTCTTTTGAAACGACCTCATCAGCATCCAAGTTCAGGATCCATTCACCTCGTGTGCTTTCCATAGCAAACTGCTTTTGAGCCGGATATCCCATCCAATCGTGGTAAATCACGGACGCCCCGGCGGCTCCGCATATTTTAGCCGTATCGTCAGAGCTTCCGGAATCCACAACGACAATCTCGTCAGCCATATCTAGTCCTGCCAGCAGGCGAGGTATGCGATCAGCTTCGTTCAGAGTAATTATGGCCACGCTCAAGAGCGGTTTGGGATTTTCGGGATTTTCACCCATCATATTGCGAGTCCTGCATGTCGGTGATTCTGCCAATCAGTCACAGAGTGAACACGGCCGTGAGTTAACATAATATATCTTATCGGACTCTAAAGGCATTGCAAGATTCTGCCTAATTTGCTGGGGCCTCCACCAAATTAACCTGGACTTCAATGCCAATGGTGCGAATAGTGGCTGCAACAGCCTCGGCTTGGTCGTAAGGACCGTGCGCAACAACGCAATAGCCTGAATGATCGACCTCCCATGCTATAGCGAAAGCCTCATCCTCGCTGATTCCAAGTGCAACCATACTGACATCGATTACCTGCTGATACGTGTTGAAATCGTTATCGATGATATGCACCTCATAAAGCTCTGATGGCCCAGGGGAAGCCTTCCCGTCAGAAGCTTTATTTAGTGTTCTGGACCGGAACCGTCGACCAACATAGCACAAAACGCCGGTGGATTGGTGAATTGGTCTGCATCCCTCGAAACACCGCGGCATCGATTCACAATCCGATTTCTTATTCAAAAAATTCAATGTGATTCCAACTTGCCCCTGAGCAAACATCTTCGATGACCTTAAAATATGGCATATCTTGCAGTATCCAATGCACAAAATCAGGCGGTTCTATTTTCCAAAAACTTTCATAGCCTTTTCGACATCGGAAACCCGGAATATAAAAAGAGCCGATTCACTATCGGAGAACCCGGAGCCGTAAGTATAGGCGATGTTCACACCCGCGTTTCCGAGACGTTTCGATATCTGATGCAACATTCCGGGTTGATTTTCCAGAACCAGACCAATTACATCATGGGCTTTGACTGAGTAGCCGGCCTTGCTTAATACTTCTACCGCCTTTGCAGGATTGTCGGTTATCAGGCGGACCATGGAATACTTGGCGGATTCTTTTAAAATCGCGTCATAGTATTCCCTCGGTGCCACTCTGCGACCTGTCTGACTACGGACGTCATATAGCGCCTGCAAATATTCGTTCGCATCCTGAATACTCATGGCCTCAATATTAATGTGATCGTTCTTGAGGGATCCAGTCAACTTGGCCAATTCGCCCGGTGCGTCCGCAAGCATTACCTCGAGCTGTTTTTTCAGCATTCGCTTCTCCCTTTAATGATATTAAAGTTGCTGCATATTATGCCTCAATTGTATCCAGCCTCAAGTGAAACATGCTCGAAATACAAACATTCTCGCGGTAAAGCTTTCAAACCAGCACCTTTGAATACATAATCTTGCCGACTTATCACTATTTTCGTCTAATTTGCCCCGGGCGATCTGGGACGATATTTCGCCCCACCCAGGTATTTTTCCGATTGTCCAGGACAGCCAATTTGAAATGCGGAGGTCGGGTTGGAAGACTCTCACGTCCAGCCGTACTATCTCAGCGAGTTCTTGGGGAGAAAAGTGCTGTCGCCCACCGGAAAAATCCTTAGTAAAATCTGGGCATTAGGGGTCGATCTCGATCTTCCCCAACCCGAAGTGGTCAGATTGGTGTGGCGCAGATTGTGGTCGTTCGAGCGCTTTTCTATTCCTTGGGGCGAACTCGTTTCAGTAGAGGATACCCGCGTTGTTTTACAGAGAGAGGACCAATCTGTCCCTTTCACCAGCCGTGATGGTTTTCCAGGGTCGCAGATTTTTCTCAGAGACTTCCTTTTGGACAAACAAATAGTTGATATAAACGGCGCCAAAGTCGTTCGTGTAAATGATCTGCAATTCACATCGACTAATGGCAAATTGACGCTGGCCCAAGTGGATGTCGGGGTCAGAGGTTTGCTCAGACGCCTTGGATTTGAGCATATTGTTGTCGGTTTTTCCGAATGGTTTTTCGATTATTCCATTAAGGAAAAATTCATTTCGTGGACCTTTGTCCAACCTTTGGCCGATCCGAACAGATTGAGACTGCAAGTGCCGCAAAGCAGACTGGCTGATCTTCATCCCGCGGATTTGGCGGACATAATCGAAGATATGGATGTTCATGAACGAGCCGCAGTGGTAGCCGCTCTGAGCAGAGAAGTTCTTGCTGACGCGCTTGAAGAAATGGATCCGAAGGTTCTGGTGTCGATTATAGAAGGAATGGAGCCGGAAACCGCAGCGGATGTTATAGAAGAGATGTCGCCGGACGAGGCCGCGGATTTGATAGCCGATTTGTCGGAAAAGACCGCAACCGGCATTCTGCGCGAGATGGACGCAGAATATGAAGAAAAAGTCAAAGACTTGTTGGCCCATGAGGAGGATGAAGCCGGTGGCCTTATGACCACCCAATTCATTCTATTCCCTGGCCGGCGCCCGTTATGGTCTGACAATGCTATGGTCGATGGTCCCAATAACCCTGGTGCTTATAATTGTCCAGGAGATGAACGCTAGAATGGGTGTGGTTTCAGGCAAGGGACTATCTGATCTGATTCGAGAGCGTTTCGGGGTTAAGATTGCCTTCTATTTGATGATCGTGCTGATACTCACCAATTTGGCGAACTCCTTGTCGGATTTTGCGGGGATTGCAGCATCCCTCGAAATATTCGGAATATCCAGATACTTTGCTGTTCCACTAAGTATCCTCTTTCTCATGTGGCTTGCGGTAAAAGGAACTTATAGATCTGTTGAAAAGGTCTTCCTCGTAGCGTG
>JBKQRG010000166.1:0-2561 GCA_052144015.1 Desulfomonilaceae bacterium | reverse complement strand
CACACACTCGAAACGCTGATCGAACAGGTAATCTGGATACAGAACCGAAACCATCGGGCCTACCTGTCGCATAGAAAAAGGTGCATGCTTGAAGTCTTGGATGTGCCATAAGTCACGTTGTAGGGATCATATGCCTTCGGTTTTCCATTAGATGCACAAGCCCCGAAACAGAAAACTGCCTCTTCCTTTAGGCTCAGCGAGAAAGTCTTATTATCGTCATGCCAAGGGCAATAGCTATTTCCATGCGGCCGGTAATGCTCCGGAAATTCTTCTTGGAAAAGTTCCCGGCAATCCGCCAATTCCTTGACTTTCTTAACGGTTTTCGTTAAATTCCGATCAAACATTTGGTCTCTCACATAAACCCGCTTGGCAGGCGGGTTTCATTTATTGACTGTACAAAAATCATGGCCTCGATGTTGCTGACTCTTTGTTGAAGGCTGGCCCGCCTTGTTCGCCCTCACCAACACCTGGTAGCTGGTCGAACCAGTGCTCGACCTCAACCCGCTTAAACAGAAGAACTCCTGTAGGGGTCTGTCGGTAAGGCGGGCAGTTTCCGGCAGCAATCCACCTGCGCAATGTCGGAATACTGATACCGGTGAGTCTGCTGATGTCTCTAAGTCTCAGAAATGGTTCCATGCTATGCCTCCTATTGGCTGAACATATTCAGCCAATGTGACGAAAAAAAATCACCCAAGTCGCTTGATGCGCCTCAGTGTTTCCTCATGAATGGCTTTGGCGTCTATCATAGTACTTGGTTTATCAGCGTATTCTGCCCTAAACTTTTCCAAGTGGCTATCGAGGTCTTCCCTCCTCACTAGGTGAACCGTGTGCTCCAGCAACATTTTCGGTTCCTGTAATGCAGGCTTCGGCATTCCCCAAGAGGAGCGCACGGCAAAGCACGGCCAAGTGTGTACAACCACATCGAATTCATTAAGCTCCAAAAAAGCTTGCAGGGGTCGGCGCTCGTATAGGGGCAATTTATAACTAGAGTCACCAGTTACATTTTTCCCCCACGACAACTTCCAATCATACTCGCCAGGCCACGAGCCCTTAAACACATTGCCATAGCGAACGCCGATAAAAAACAGCCAGTGGAGGATTGGGATCGCCACTTCATCTGCAATCCCCAGAAGACATGGCCGTTTTGTTCTAGGAGGGTTATACAATTCAGGCTTGAATAATTTGCGGCTCATCCATTGATGGATCTTGGCCTTCATGTTGGGTGACAAGTCCTTCCAAATCCTTGCTGTTTCTTCTATGGTGAAGTATTTGTTATTATTGACAAGTTTCATATTAAAGACCTTTCTGCTTAACGCATTAAGCCAAACCTATCACAACAGCGAACCGTGTCAAGCGAAATCATCCAACTAATTTCATTTCTTTTCACGATCACTGAAACCCAATGGTAGTCATTCGTTAGAAATCCTCTTCTCCTTCAGCTCGAAGCAAAAAGAAGGCCGTGTCGAGATTTCCCTTTTTCACATCGGCAAACTGCGCTATCATACCGTCCAACTTTACTTATTCAAGCTCATAGCCTTTATATTTTCGAACGGGGAAATTTGTGAGGCCAAAAGCTGTTTCGAGTCTGACGATGATTCTCGCCCCCTGATCGTAAAGCCGTTGTTGCTATGTAGGGCACAGAAGTGGATGGAGTGGTCGTATGGGGTGGACTCAGCTCAATTTTGGCAAGTACAAAGGCAAGACTTTACCGCAAATCGTTTTTGCTGATCCCGACTGGTTTTTTTGGGCGTGGGAAGATGGAGTCTTCGCAAATAGATCTCTTTATATGAGCGAGGCCCAAAAAATTCATCGCAGGGCCACTAACATTCGAGTTCCTCAACGTGGTCCCGAGAAACTGGTTGTCGAATATACCATTCATCCGAGTTCCGGGGCGCTTGCCAAAGCAGAAATTGTTCCCGAATCTCGTCCCCCTCATATGGGGGCTAGTCCTACTCATTGTAGGGATGTTATTGATCTGAGCGTTCCGAGACAAATTGCAACCTACGATAAGACAGGAGGAAAATTGCTTGTCAAATTAATAAAGGAGCATATTTTGGGTGGTTCCAAGAAACGATTGACAAAGAAAATATGCGAGGAGTTCTTTGATAATATCGCTAACTTTTGGGTTTAAAGCTGTCTTTATAGAGCATGTTGGCTGACAGTACCAGGGCAACAGAGAAATGACCAACTCTAATCTGCATCAGATCAAAAGAACCAAATAGCTGACCAGTTCGAGCGTTTGCGATGAATTTGGTCACACAGATAGGATTGATTACAGAAATGTGCACAAGCTCAGTCTCAGAGCCATTATAAGCAAGATTTAAAAATTGCGGCCAAAAGGAGCCAAAGAGTAGTATTCATGAGTGTTTTTCTTGGGTATACCGATAGTGAACAAATTATCGGAAGGAATGACCGAAAACCGGAGATTAATTCCGAAAAGCCCGGTCTCCTTTAAGTCAAGCTGCCATGTGCTCTCACTGCAATCATTTTGCGAGCCAGTAATGCGAGGAAATGGCAGGTGCGGACTGTCTTCTCCTGGGTATACCCGAACGGAGAGTGAC
>JBKQRG010000165.1:0-6739 GCA_052144015.1 Desulfomonilaceae bacterium | reverse complement strand
GCTCACGACCACCTCGGATAAGTTTGCCTCCCATTTATAGCAGTTTTCCTGAATCTAAGTGCGTCCTAGTCGATAGTTAGGTCAAAGTCAATATGTTTTCTTTCCGGAAAGTTAAAAAGCAGTTTCCTAGAGTCCTAAGCGGCCGTCACGAAATAACCATTACACGTTACGGGCTTCTCGGCCGGATGGTTTAGTTCCAATCTCCGTGGAAATCGTTCCTCGCAATATTGATTTGGGCTAGCTCTTTATCCGATACTTTGATCCCCTAGGGATATGAGCCGTTGTCGAGTTCGCAACGGACCGTGAGGCCGGTCTTGGTTCGGCTTGAAGCTACCAAGTTGATAATGACTTCGTGGCTTATGAGCGGTTTTCCGCGCCAGTTCTGGGTTATGAATGAAAACAGTCGATGCACAAGTGTAATTGTCGCTGACGCTCAAGTGTAATTGTCGCCGATCACATACTGAGGTTGCAGCGAGAAATTTCCGATACTCCCCCATATCCTATGGCCATGGCCCCTGCCGCCACGACCAGTCGTCAATCCCGCTCGTTCAGCACAGGATGAAGTATGTCGAAAAGCTGTCTAACGGTGTCGACATCAATCATGCCCCCGGCTATATTCAAACACTCTGCCATTTGCAATGGTTATTTCGTGACGACTACCTGAATCGGCTTTGGCGGGTCTCCTCTGGCATCTGAAGAGCACCGCTTTTTGTCAGTACGGCTGTGTGATTGGGACGAACAATAACGCTTATTCATGTGTTAGACTCGTTCTACTCGCACCGACCAGACAATGCAGAGAGATTGGCCAGATAATAAAAGGAATCGATTTCACTTCAAAGACGACGAATCCCGCTTTGGTCAATAACTCTCTAACTTCTCCAGCCTTCCACTGCTTCACGTGTCCCGGATCGTAGAAGGCCTCTCTGAACTTGAAAGTCATAAGCCTCGTCAGCTTAAAGAAGCTGTCGTTGGGGAATACCAACACAAGCTTCCCACCAGGCTTGAGCATCCTGCGGATCTCAGCTATTGCAAGCTCTGGTCGATCCAGGTGTTCCAAGACTTCCAGAAATAGAACGGCGTCTGCGCTCTCGTCGGGCACATCAAGGTTGTACACATCTCCCTTCCGAACTGGCAGACCGTGTTTGCGACAGATTGCAATATTTTCTTCGATCAGGTCTATCCCCGTGATTTCGCTCGCGGGAAACTTGGAAACGAGTTTTTGCAGGGTCACCCCCTCCCCGCAACCCAGATCGATAATTCTTCGGTCCCTATGGTCGAGTAACGAAAAGACCTTCTTGTCTCTAAAGTCCCAATACCATCGGGTGACACCTCCTTTCGCGTATCGAGTCCTTTGCGACAAGGTCTCCTGTGAACTCGGTTTATCGGTCACCGGCACGATCAACCTCCCACTATTTCAGAAACGGGCAGTCTGAACGCAAACAGAAGCTGACACATTTCGCGGCTGCTCATGCGCTGCAAGGCGGAGCTGGCCTCCCGCTTTCGCAACATAGCGGGCATCGCTGCCACAGCGTCTAGATTGGCACGAGCGACAGTGCAGATGATCCTCACTAAGCCTGCCTTGACCGTAAATGTCCGAAGTTCCGCGGGGCCGCGCTGCGCGAGGAGAAGCTGCAGAAAGTACCGCCACAAAGTGATCAGAGGGACAAGAGGAAAAATCACCGCAGGAAAGTTCTTCACCACTACCCACAGATGATTTCGCTCAACCCAGTAAAGCTTCTGAAGCGAAAATCTTCCGGTGGTCATCGAATAGTAATGCTTCACCTCAGCCCCTGGAGCGATCACCGCCTTCCAGCCTGCCCGTCGCAATCGCAGCCCCAGATCCGTGTCCTCACAGTAGGCGAAGAAGTCTTCATCAAACAAGCCAACTTCCTGGAGAGCTTTCCGCCTGAAGAGACACGCACAGCCGCTGACCAGCAACACTTCCTTGGGCCGTCTCAATACAGGTGGAAGCCGCCCCCTCATCGCCTGTCGGGACATCCCGTCGAACGCGATACCCACGCCGCAAGAATCAAGAAAGCCAGGCCGATTGCCGTCAAGGATAATTGATCCAACGGCCCCTATGGATCCGTCATTTTCCGCAGCAGCAACCATCGAACTGAGCCAATTGGAACATGCCACGGCGTCGTCATTCAGAATCGCCACGTACTCTCCGGTGGCTGCCATAATCCCGGTGTTGTAGCCGCCTGCAAAACCCAAATTCTCTCGAGTCCTGATCAGCCTGGCCTCAGGAACCAAGCTCTTCACGAGGGCTCGCACATCTTCGCCTGATCCATTGTCCACCACGATCACTTCAATGGGCTTGTAATCCTGGCCGAAGATGCTTTCCAAACACCGGGCCAGCATGTGTTGCTGGTTGTAAGTCGCTACGATCACTGAAACTCGCGGATAAGCAGGCATTGGCGCATCTGCGTTTTCCACAGTACTGAATCCTTTCTGACCCTTGTGGAAAGCTCGCCTCACTTAGCGGATGGCGATACCACTTATTCTTCTTCGCGAAGCATGCCTTCGCGGTCAGTCCCGACGCAGGAAGACCATCTCTGCTCCCGGCCACGGACAACGTCAGTGCCTATCGGAAGTGAGGGGTCGGGTCGCTTACTGACGTTGGCTCTCCACACCTCATCCGCCTATCTTTGGCTTGCCAGATGAGGTGTTAAGCGTTGCCGCCGTACCCACATCTCTTTTAGCCGGAAATAGCCATTTTACTAGATCCAGGATGCCTCTCGGCAACGCAAACAACAGTCGAGGCGTGGTAACGATCTGAAGCAGTTTCGAGAATACTATTCTAGGCCGAAGGTAAAACTCTTTAATCATCCTGTTCCTGGCCTTTTCCAGATCTTCTTCAGTGAAACCGAACGGGACAAACACTGTGTTGAGGGAATTCATTTTCTTCCAGTCCTTGTATAATGTCCCGAATTCTTCGGCGCGTTGATACAAGTCGGTACCGGGGAAAGGGGTCAGCTGCATCACGGAAATGTCGTCGAGAGGCAATCTAGTAGCGAGATCGAGTGTAGCGGCCATTGACTCGTGGGTCTCCCCGGGGAACCCAACCATGAAGAAGCCCCTGGTGGTCAGGCCTGCCTTCTTGCTCCAACTAACCGCCTGTTCTATCTGTTCGATCGTAAGTTTTTTCGACATGGCCTTGAGGATCGTCTCGTCGCCGCACTCGATGCCGTAGGCTATGTTCCAGCACCCCGCCCTTTTCATGAGATGCAACAACTCAGGAGTCATCCGATCGGCGCGTCCCAAACATGACCATGTAATATCGATCTTTCCGTCTATGATGCGCTGGCAGAATTCTTCTACCCTTTTGCGATCCACCACAAAGGTATCGTCTTCGATAAGGATTTCTTTCACACCGTAGTTGTATCTGAGATCCTCAATCATGTTAATTGCGTAGGTTGGGCTGTAGGATCTGCATTTGTTGCCGAACACTGATCTGTCGCAGAAGAGACAGCGGTTGGGGCACCCCCTGGTAAGTACCACAGAACAGCACGGAAGACGATTCAGACGCACCAGCGACGGCCGAAAACGTCGGGGGAATCCTCGCAGGAGCGACCAGGCCGGGAGGGGCAATTGATCAAGGTCGGCAATGAGCGGACGTCGTGGGTGGACTGTGATCCGGCCGTTGTGACGAATTACGGTGCCGAGAATTCGTTGGGTTACCGCGTTCTTTCGCCCGACTACGGACAACAATTCCGCCAAGGTTTCTTCGCCCTCACCAACAACTCCTATATCAATAGCTGGAGACTCCTCTAATGTTTCGGCAGGCAAAGCCGTGACGTGGGGACCACCGACGACAGTCAAAGTATCCGCCAAGCTCTTCTTTGCCAATGCCGCTAACTCTGCGGCGGGGACGATCCCTGCGGTAGTGGCGCTTATCCCGATGATGTCGGGAGAGAACCGGAGGGCTTCTTGGACCGTTTCGTCAACACTAAGGTTTTCGGCTGCTGCATCAATGACTTTCACTTCGTGGCCTTCTCTAAGGGCCACCGCAGCCAAGCACACCAACCCAAATGACGGTTGGGTGCTCCCGGCGACCGCGAATCGACCGTAACGATTCTCAAAGCTTGTCGGGGCAGTTGTCAACAATACACGGCAGGCCATTAAGTGCGATCCTTGCCGGGAAGCCTGTCTGAAGGCCGTTGAGATGCGGAGGTCTCAGACTGTCCGTTTAACATCGCTAGCTCTTGAGCCAATTTCCGGATCTGCCACTTGTGCTGGGAGGTCACAATAGAGAATTGGACGCAAAGGAGAAATATGACTAGAATTGCGCACAAGAAAAGGGTCGTGGTCGGTGTCATCGAACCGATCAGATCCGAGAGTTCGATCAGGCCATCGTAGAATACCACAACCATGACCATGCTTATCCCGATGAAAAGCCAAACCCAGGAATAGGCCGTGTCCAGCTTTTTCTTCCTGATCAGGGTCACGATCAACACGAGCAAACTGCTGCTGATTATGATGCATGCTTCAATCTGCCTGGGAGTCATTTTTTCTCCACCTCCCCCAATTAAGTATAACTAGCAACATAGAAAGGAGCATTTTCATCACATAGTAGAAGGGCTTGACACCTGAGTGCATTGACCGACCGTCTGATCGGGACTCCATCCTCACAGCCACCTCTTTTACCCTAAGCCCTACATAGTGCGCCATCATGAGGACGTCTGCATCTGGGTAGTCGTCCGGGTAGTCGTCCCCACTAAAGAATTTGACGGCCCTAATATTCATTCCTTGAAACCCGGAAGTCGGATCGGTGAAGCGCCGGCTTGTGACTGCCAGAGCGATCCACTCGAACATCCTTTGTCCGATGCGTCTCACGATGCCACAGTCGTATCCACATCCTCCGTTGAGATAACGAGAACCTATCACCAAATCGGCATGGTTCGACAATATCGGTTCGAGCAATTTAGGCAACTCTGAGGCCAAGTGCTGCCCATCGCCATCCATTTGGAGAAGAACCTCACAGTTGTTTCGCAAGGCAAAGATGAAGCCCGTATGCAGTGCCACCCCATAACCCAGGTTAATGGGGTGCCGAACTACTATTGCACCCATTTGGCGGGCTTCTTGGGCAGTAGTGTCAGAAGAACAATCATCCACCACAAGCACCCTAGCGTCTGGCAACGCGGATTTAGCAGAGCTCACGACCTTGCCGATTCGCCCCGCTTCGTTGTACGCTGGGATCAGAATTAGAATCCTCGGGATACCCTCTGTCAAGCGGTCTTCCTTTCTCACCCTATAGACTGTTCAGAGGAATCAGGCTCTATTTCTCTATGAAAAGTCGGGCGAGTTGTCCAAGCGAGACCTCGTACAACTATATTAGCGAATTTATAAGATTGTGACAATCGTTACCACGGGAACTGTGTCGGAAGGAGTGCAATTGGTCGCTGGCAATTGTTCGTCACTTGCCCCGCAGGTTGTCGGCAAATGCCTTAATCTTGGTGATCGCGTTGAGGTGCTGGCTGATAAAAAGGTTCATATCAGCGATGTCCTTGAATTCGCTAATAACCATCTTTTCTTCTGTGCTCATGTCTTGAAGGTTCTTGCCAGTCGGCATCTGGAAAATAGTATCCCCTTGTGGACTTTTTGCAGAAGTTGGAGATAATTCTTCCATACCATGTGTCGTATGTCAGGAGAATGGAGGCCCTGCGAAAGCTCGGAATACCGGCGCGCGTGAATCGAAAGGCGAAATGATCTTCTTTACTGACTCGGATACAATTCCTCGTTCAAATTGGATTTCGACCAGCCTATCTTATTTCTATGATAATTCGGTAGCAGTCGCCGAGGCAGTTACCGGTCTTCCAGCAATGTTCCACCAACGAAACCTCTTGCGATCGACCCGACGGATATCCAGTTGGAGGATGTGCAAGTTGATACTGTCTTTCAGAATGTCCATAAGAGCAATTCTGGGATTCAAGGATGCCTGTAACTGACAAAAGCCACACCCAAGAAGCCCTTCTCCAGCGAGCCCAATATGCCAAAGGCGGAGTTGGTAGAGCTTATTGGGATTACAGAGACAGAAAGATACTATCTCTGCTGGATAGAGAAGATCACGTGATTGTCGATCTCGGATGTGGCGAAGGTTTGACACTGGAAAAACTCATTTCCAAATTCCCGACCGCTGAAATACTAGGGATCGATCTTCTGGAGGAAAATGTAGAAATCTGTTCACGACATTCATTGCCTGTTCGCCAAGGTGATGCACGAGCAATTGATCTTCCCGAAGGAAGCGTTGACGCGGTACTTCTTGTGGAAGTTATAGAACATCTTGATTTTCCGGAGGATGTAATTGCTCAAATTCATAAGATCCTCAAGCCAGGAGGGAAGCTACTGATAGTGTTCCCTAACGATCTTGTTTTCAAGATAGCGAGAATTCTTACTCTTAAAATCAAAGAGGCTTTCTATGATCCAGGCCATGTAAAACAGTGGAAGCCTCAACTTATGAGGTTGTTTCTTTCTGAATCTGGATTTAAGGTGTGCTTCTCCAAGTCGATTCCTTTCTTTTCATGGAATACGTCCTTGCACTGCCTCGTTGCGGCCCGCAAAATAGCACAAGGCTGCTGACGACGATTCAGTCCGGAACAACGAAAATTCGTAACTTCTCAAAAAGGCCGGGTAACACTGGTGGCAAGGGGATGGATTGAGCTTTGCGTGGCTTTTTGCTGACGGATTTTGGGGCAGTGGTGAACGGATTACTCCCTGAAGGCATATGGGGGACACG
>JBKQRG010000164.1:0-15353 GCA_052144015.1 Desulfomonilaceae bacterium | reverse complement strand
ACTCAATCCCGTAGAGCACATTTGGGAAGAAATCCGGGAAAAGGCCATGCCAAATGCCGCATTCAAATCCCTGGATGAGGTCGAACAAGCACTGTGTCAAGAACTTATGGCACTAGAGAATGATCCCGATAGACTGCGTTCAATGACCAATTTCCCTCACTTGCGATTTACCTGTTAGAAAGGGTGTTGGTATAAGGGGATTTGCATACAGATTGCATACAACTTTTAGGGGGGTCAGTCTTAATAATGTCAGGAGGTTAATGGCGGAGGGAGAGGGATTCGAACCCCCGGATCTTTCGATCAACGGTTTTCAAGACCGCCGCCTTAAACCACTCGGCCATCCCTCCGCTAATGAATCTAGCCTAGCATCTCAGGCGCTGTCAAGATCGAGCTGCACTTTCAGTAATCCTCAGTAACGCGGGGCTGGATTTGCCATTGCGAGGCCGTAACGCCGTGGCAATCCCCGAAGCTTTGGGAGATTGCTTCGCTCCGCTCGCAATGACATTCTTTGGCCGCTCGTCACCATAGCGTTACACTTTCAGCTGCGCTCTATCCGTGTTCAGCATCACAGGCGCTCCATGAGGAATAGTTAAATTAGGAAGAACATGGCCGTGGGGAAATCCGGAGATAATCGGAATACGCTTATCTGTCATTAATTCCATTACTATTCTGTCCACTTCAGGCCCTAAATCCTCCCCCTCCCCCTCAGGTCCCAAAAAATGTCCTAGGGCCAGTGCTTTCACTTTTCGCAACGCCCCGGCAAGTTTTAGTTGGGTCAGCATTCTGTCGATGCGGTACGCCGCTTCGTTGACGTCCTCGATAAACAATATTGAATCCCTAAGATCCGGAATATGGGGGGTCCCAAGGAGAGCGACTACCAGCGATAGACATCCCCCAACCAGTTTCCCTCGCGCAGAACCTTCTTGAAGCACTCGGATAGAAGAATTCGCCGGCCAGAGGTTACGATTATTCAGGGGCTCCGTCAAAGACTGAACAAACGATTCTTTTGACATTTCGTCCAGCCCTGCCCCAATTTGCCCGGCTACCATCGGCCCTGAAAACGTTACTAAATTGAATCTCTGCAACATAGATAATTGTAATGCCGTAACATCGCTCATACCCAGAACAATTATCGGATCTCGAACTATCGAATTCCCGTCCAAGCGGTCCAGGAGCCTCATGGCCCCATACCCCCCACGCGCAAAAAAGATTCCGCGTACCTCGGGGTCGCTTAACATTGCATTCAGATCCTCACACCTCTGATTGTCAGTCCCGGCCAAGTAGCCGTTCTTCTCATAAAGGTAATTGCCGGTCTTGACCCTAAAGCCTGTTGCTTCCAGAAAACGAATTCCCCCATCCAAGAGATCCGACGTGACAGGGCCCGAGGCCGCTATTACTCCCACCAAATCACCGTTCTTGAGCGGAGCTGGGATTAGCAGGGATTTATGAATTTTTGAGTTCTTGCTCATTGCTCTAATTCATGAAGGATCCGGTTAGAATATGATTTGTCTCCCGGACAATGATCCATTTTATGACTCAGGAAATGCATTAAGCTGTTTTAGCGCTTCATACACCACGATGCCGACGGATGTAGATAAATTGAGGCTACGCACCTTCGTTAAATCTATGGGAATTCTTGCCACACGGCTTGGTAAAGATTTGAAAAGCTCCGGGCTCAAACCGGTGGTCTCTGGACCAAAAACAATATGATCGTCTGCATGATATTCTATCTCATGATAGATTTGCCCTCTTTTACTGCTGGTGAGGACTATCCGATCCGGACTCACCGAGCCCAAGTATTTTTCAATATCCTCCCATATTACGAGATCAAGCTTTTCCCAATAGTCCAGTCCCGCACGCTTGAGAGAGCGGTCATCCAGGTTAAATCCTAAAGGTCTTACCAAATGTAGAATTGCGCCGACAGCGCAACACAGTCTACCAATATTTCCGGTATTTGGCGGAATTTCAGGGTTGATCAGGACTACGTTCAGCATCTGCCGGCACACAAGGTATCCGTAATTAAGCCCGCGACATCGGAGATCAGCACTTCAGACAGACTTTCGGAATAGGATGCCTCGTCAACGATCAAGAAAGCGTCATCATGGGTATGCATTCCGGCAAAAATATCATCAGTGGTAGGGCCATTTGCGTTAACGGATGCTTTTATGTCGTAACCTCGTCTGGGAATCACTACGACATCAGGGGCCATATTGAGGCAATCGCCTTTGTAAATCTCTTCGCGGAAATACACATCGTCAAACAAATTTTCATCGCCGTCGGTGTCTATATTGTCCCGTATACCGATTTCCGCCAGTCGTAATTTCTTCAGTTCGTCACGTAACCTCATGCGGATTTCCAGTGCAGCGGATGCGCCCAGAGCGCCGTTTTCAAATCTATCTCGAGAGTTTAAATATATCCTGCTGGGATCCAATGCAAATGCTAATGAACCGGGATGTATATCGTCTATCGAATGCGGTTCGGTCCGTACGAATCGTAAGTAACCTAACATTTTGAGAATATAGTTTAATTGGACACTGGTCTTGAGATCTGTAAATCCGTGGTCCGAAAGGACGATCAATCTGGTTTTAGCCCCGAGCCTTTCTCTTAAACGACCGAAAAAATCATCAATTCTACGGTAGTATTCTGTAAAATCTTGATGCCTGGGATGCGCAGGGTTACGGCAGGCATCAAAGAAGAAATGATGTAGCCGGTCAGTCCCGGTAATTACACCAATGAACAGATCCCACGGCTGCTGAGACATCAGTCCTAACATGATTTCCTCATGGACATTTGTTGTCTCGAACAGATCGTTGATGAGAAGTTCCGGGTTCTGTCGACCTTTGACCGCATCCACATCTATCCTGTAATTCTTTGACCTAAGCCAGTCGATCAGCCAATGAGGATAAATCGCCCTCTCAAACACAGGTGCCACAAATCCAGCAATCAGAACTCCTCGCAGAGGCCGGGCAGGATATGTGAAGGGAAGATTGACCACTATTGAATTCAAGTTGTTTGTCTCATGCCAAAGCACAGGCTGCTGAATATCATCAAAAGACGGTAGACGCAGAGCAATTTCACCGGGCTTCAAGTCGGTAAAACCAAAAATCCCGTGCTCGCCGGGGTTCTTGCCGGTCATGAACGATGTCCATGCTACTGAGGAAACGGCCGGATGCGAGGTCATCATTCTCCTAAAGGTCCCGTGCTTGGCTATATCCGCCAAATGAGGCATATTTCCCGTCTCAAAGAGATGTTCCAGTAGCGAAAAGGGGACTCCATCAAGGCCGATTACAACCACTTTTTCGTGAATGCTCAACATTTGCGGTTTATTCAATCCGGCCTGGAGCCCGGTTTTCGCTCTCTTGCTTATCGTTACGGTTTGTGGATGGGGTTCTGGATTTTATAATCTTCTTAAGATCTGAAAGTATTGAATAAGGCAGAGGGCCGATTCCCGGCAAGACCCCCATTTCGATTTCCGGCTTATTCGAACCGTGAAAATCTGTTCCCCCGGTAATTGCCAGACCCAGTTCTGACGCCACATCGAGGTAAAGTTGCGTCTGAGCAGCTGTGTGCTTAGGATAGTGCGCTTCGATCCCTGCGAGCCCGTAAGGCATGAATGATTTTATGATTTTCTCGAGGTGCTCAACAGATTTAGCGCCGAGTGAGAATGGGTGAGCCAACACACATAATTTCGAGGCATTGGCGATCAATTTAACAGCTTCAACAGAAGCAAGTTTCCTCTTATCAACGTACGCTGGAGCCCCGTACCCCAAATACAAATCAAATGCTTCTTGAATATTTTTTACATAATTATTTTTTACCATGACGTTCGCCACATGTGGACGTCCCGGGACCCCTCCGGCCAGCTCGCGTTCCACTTGCTCGGGGGAGATGTGAACATCAAGAGCGGCGAGCTTCGACAGAATCCGTGGAATTCGTTCGTGTCGTCCACTTTGTAGGAAATGAAGAGATTCCAAGAGTTGTGGATCTTGCAGATCGACATAATATCCGAGAATGTGGAGTATTCCGTTTTCCCATTGGGCACTGATTTCAATTCCCGAAATCACTTCAATGCCGATTCTTTCTCCCTCAGCTTGAGCGCGGCCAACCCCGTCCAGCGTATCGTGATCGGTAATAGCAATAGCCGTAAGGCCCATAGAAGCAGCGTGCCGGACTACTTCTTCGGGCGACAACGTACCGTCAGAAGCTTTTGTATGAACATGCAGATCGATCATAACCCGATTAGTCCCGAGCCGGCTGTGAGGTCAGTCGCAGCGCCGCCTCCGTAGAGGATGACAAAAAGGTTGTTGCGGAAAACTTAACATGGTATACAGGTGGTTTAAGCATTTTTCAAGCAATAGAGGAAGGCTTTCCCCGAAAATAATGAAAAGCTCTAAAATTATCCGGGCAAGGGACTGAAAATCGGAATAGTATTCGGGTATTTGAATGTCTAAGAGACTTTTCGGAACAGACGGCGTCAGAGGTGTTGCCAACCTGGAGCCCATGACAGCTGAAACCGCGCTGAAGCTTGGCCGTGCAATTGCGTATGTCGCTCTGAGCCAAGCCGGGAAAAGGCATCGAATACTTGTGGGTAAGGACACCAGAATCTCGGGCTATATGTTGGAAACAGCACTGAGCGCGGGTATCTGCTCGATGGGCGCAGATGTTCTACTTGTGGGGCCGATCCCCACACCCGGAATCGCTTTTCTGACAACAAATATGAGATGCGATGCAGGAGTCGTAATTTCAGCCTCACACAATCCTTTTCAGGATAACGGAATTAAATTTTTTTCGAGAGATGGATTCAAATTATCGGACGAAACTGAAGATAAGATCGAGGAGATGATTTTCTCCGATTATATTGAAGAAGTGAGACCGACAGCGGAAAAGGTAGGCAAAATTGCACGTATCGAAGACGCTCTAGGGAGATATGTAGTTTTTGTGAAGAATAGTTTCCCCCGTGATATGATCCTTGATGGGCTAAGCATGGTGCTCGATTGTGCGAACGGGGCCACGTACAGAGCAGCTCCACTTGTATTTCAAGAATTGGGCGCAGAAGTAAAGGCTCTGGGAGTGCATCCTAACGGTGAGAACATTAACCATGAGTGCGGCTCTCTTCATCCTGAAATCATGTGCGCCGAAGTCCGCCGTACGGGCGCAAGCCTGGGCGTTGCCCTGGATGGCGACGGAGACAGAGTTATTTTTGCGGATGAGCATGGCAATGAGGTAGACGGAGATCAAATAATGGGGCTCATTGCATGGGATATGATGAGAAGGGGCGAATTGCAGAAAAATACTCTTGTGGCCACAGTTATGAGTAATGTCGGTTTGGAAATGGCCATGAAAGAAATGGGAGGGTCTCTGGTTCGCACCCCCGTAGGTGACCGATACGTTGTCGAGAGGATGAGAAAAGATGGGTTTAATTTCGGAGGAGAACAATCAGGTCATTTGATCTTCCTCGACAGGAATACATCGGGAGACGGCATCTTGTCTGCGCTTCAGGTCCTGAGAGTCATGCGGGACACCGGAAAGCCCTTATCCGAATTGGCCGCTAGGGTGAAGAAATATCCCCAGATACTTAAAAACATCGAGGTCGTGGAAAAAAGAGATCTGAACGAAGTGCCCGCGGTGCAGAAGATTATCGACGAATGCTCCGATCGATTGAAGGACAGAGGCAGGCTCTTGGTGCGTTATTCCGGCACTCAATCCATGTGTCGGGTAATGGCCGAAGGTGAAGACGAAGAAGAGGTGAAACTGATTGTAAATATGGTGGCCGATGCAATTTCAAGGAATTTGTAAAAGGAACGGTCGAGCAGTAGAAATCGCTCGGCTGGTGCTCGAACTGGAAATTGAAGGTATCCGTTCAGTCATGGAGCGGCTGGATGATAGTTTCGACAAGTCTGTGGATTTGTTGTATTCTTTACGGGGGCGGATCATTATTACGGGCATTGGCAAATCAGGCCTAATTGGACGAAAAATAGCTGCGACTCTTACCAGTACCGGATCACCTGCCATTTTTTTGCACCCGGTTGAAGGACTTCACGGAGATCTGGGTATCGTTAATAGAGACGATGCTCTTCTGGCAATTTCCAATAGTGGTGAAACTCCTGAAATCACCTCGCTAGCCGCTACAATAAAGAAGCGGGGCTCCCGCATAATTGCGATGACCGGAGGTAGTTCATCAACGTTATCGCGCATGGCCGATTTGGTGTTGGATTGCAGAGTGCCGCGAGAGGCTTGCCCTCTGAACATGGCGCCGACGGCAAGTACAACGGCTGCTATTTCACTTGGGGATGCATTGGCAATTTCGTTGATGATCAGACGCGGCTTTCGGAAGGAGGACTTTCTTAAGCATCATCCAGCGGGGACACTGGGGGAACGTTTGAATTTGATGGTTAAAGATATCATGCTGGATAGACAAGCGATTCCTGAAGTAGATGAGAATGCGTGTCTTGGTGAAATTCTCTCCAGTATCAATGAGCAAAATTTGGGTTTTACTCTGGTGACGAACGGTAATTGTCTGTTGGGCATAATCACGGACGGAGACCTCAGACGCTCGCTGGAGAAGGGCCCGTCCGTTCACGAATGCCGTTCAAAAGATATTATGACAAAGAATCCGATGATAATATATGAAAACAAAACCGCCGCCGAGGCGCTTGAGATCATGGAGAGAAAGCTTATTACAGCGTTGGCGGTGTTGAACGAGAATAAAGAATTGACGGGGATTGTGCATCTCCACGATTTGCTTGGGCGTGGCGAAATCAGATTTACGGCATAACATCGTCTAGGGAGGGATTCGTTCCAAATCCTCCTTACGATTGATGCATCTATATAGAGTGTAGTTGGCGTTAAATACCCGGAGGATTTCAGTTGCTACGAGGCGCTAGCAATCAACTATTCTTGGAGGAATAGCATGAAGTTGAAAAAGGAAGACCTGGAGTATTTCCGGGGCGTGCTTCAGAAACAATTGGACGAATTGATCCGCGGCGCCGGAAAAACCGTCGATGACATGGTTGATGCTGAGGGTAAAGAATCGTTTCCCGATCCTACTGATCGAGCCTCCATGGAGTCTGATAGAAACTTTGAGCTGAGAATTCGTGACCGGGAACGTAAGTTGATTAACAAGATAAAGAAAACTTTGGAAAAAATTGAGGATGGCACCTTCGGGTTCTGTGAGATATGCGGAGAGCCCATCGATTTCAAAAGATTGGAAGCGCGGCCTGTCACGACTCAATGTATTGATTGCAAGACCTCCGCAGAGGAGGAAGAAAAGATTCGAAAGCTATAAACCGGCAGATTGCGGAGCCGTATCGGAGGCTAACGGCGATGAATCAAAATTCTTCACCGGAAGCGGTGTTCACTTTTGTAAAACACCTCAAGGAAGGTGACAATGTCTTGCAATATTTCCAGCTCAGGGCCAAAGATTTGCGAAAAACCCGGTCAGGCCAAGATTATCTGGACCTGACAGTCGGGGACGCTACGGGAACAATTACGGGCAAAATGTGGTCAGATGCTATTCGAAAGTGGGGACATGATTTTGCAGCCGGAGATTTCATTAAGCTTGAGGGCCGGGTTGAAACATATCGAGACCGGTTCCAGATCGTTGTAGATAAGATTCGGCGTGCAGATGCAGCTGAAATTCCTGACACTTCTCTTTTTATCCGTACAGCGCAGTGCGACCTGGATTCTCTGTTTAAAGAATTGATAGGCATTGCGGCAAACCTGCGGCCGGAATCACTTGGCCAAGTGGTAGTTCATATCCTCGAGAAATATTCATCATCTCTCATGACTTACCCGGCGGCAAAAATGATCCATCACGCTTATGAGGGAGGTCTTATTGAACACATTTGCGCTGTGACCCGTAAAGTGGGAGCGATAGTAGAGCTGGACAAAAACATAAACGGAAGTATTGCTTTAGCAGGGGCTATATTGCACGATATAGGAAAGGTCATTGAGCTCAATTCAACAGGACATGAAAGAACGCCCGAGGGAAGGCTCATCGGACACGTAGTGCTTGGCGTGACAATCATTAGGGACGCTGCGATCGAAAAGGGTGTCGTAGATGCGCCATGGCTGAATGAGGTGGAGCATATTATCTTGTCCCACCACGGTGAAACTCAATTCGGAGCCCCGGTTCGGCCTCTGACTCGTGAGGCCATTGTGGTCCACTTTATTGACAATCTGGACTCAAAGTTGAAAATAATTGAAGAAGCGCTTGAAAACAAAGATTCTATTGGCTTCAGTCCCTATAATAAATGGCTGGAAGGACGAGCGTTTGCTGGGACCGTAACCAAAACAGAGGAGGAAGACGATGGCAACAATACAAGAAAAGTTGACTGAAATTCGAGCGATAGCCGACGAACTTCGAGGTTATCTTTGACCTTGAATCCAAGATATCCCGCCTGAATGAACTCGCCCTGATCCAGGGAAAAAGCGAATTCTGGAGTGATCCTCAAGCTGCAAAAGGCCTTTTACGAGAGCAGAAACAGATCTCTCGCCTGGTTGCGAAATTCAACGATCTGGACAGAGACCTGGACGACGCCGGGGTCCTACTGGAGCTCGCTGTAGAAGAAGAGGATCAGTCTGTTGTTGATGAAGTAGCTGAAAAAGTTGCCGTTCTTGAAAAGGAAATTCGGCAATTAGAAGTAGAGAGACTATTTTCCGAACCCGAAGACGCGGGTGAGGCGATCGTGGAAATACATGCGGGCGCGGGCGGAACCGAAGCCCAGGACTGGGCGGAAATGTTATTCAGAATGTATCTCAGGTGGGCGGAACGCGAAGGTTACAAAAGTCAGATTATGGACACACTTCCCGGCGAAGAAGCGGGGATCAAATCTGCAACTTTCTCAGTAGAGGGCGAATACGCGTATGGCCGTCTTCACGCCGAAATGGGAATACATAGATTGGTGCGCATTTCACCGTTTGATGCAAATTCGCGCAGGCATACGTCGTTCGCCGCTGTTTTTGTCTATCCAAGCGCAGATGACACGGTAGATATCAATATTGAGGAAACAGATCTGAAGATAGATACGTATCGTTCATCCGGAGCGGGCGGACAACACGTCAATACCACGGACTCCGCGGTCCGCATAACCCACATTCCGACAGGAATAGTCGTTCAATGTCAGAATGAGCGGTCGCAACATAAGAACAAGGCTATGGCACTCAAAATCTTGAGATCCAGACTTTACGATCTTGAGCTCCAGAAGAGACGTGACGACAAAGACACCGTACACAAAGCCAAGAAGGAAATAGCCTGGGGCTCCCAAATCAGATCCTATGTGCTGCATCCCTATCAAATGGTGAAGGACCACCGAACAGGCTGGGAAACAGGCAATGTTAGTGCAGTATTAGATGGAGACTTGAACAGGCCGATTCAAGAATGGCTTCTGTACGAAGCTCGAGAAAGCTCGGCAGCAGCCTCATAGAATTTTCTTGCTCAGAACCGAGGTATCAGGAAGGTTCAGGACCGCTTTTCTTGCTCATCACTCTCAGCGCCATGAATATAATTTTGGGTGTAATTACTCCAAAACCCGCGGGCTTCTTCGCTGTCCGCAATTGGGGTTGCCGGCAAGGGTGCTTGACCGAAATACTCTTCCATTTTGGACATCATCTGTGAGGCGATGCCCTTGCGCCTGTATCTCTCTGAAACCCACAAATTATTAGCTTGAGGCGCCCACCCGTGGTTGGCGTAGCCGTTGATGTAGCCAATAACTTCTTCGCCCCGGTAAGTCTTTATCTCATACCAGTCAACATCCTCATCGTATTGAAACTCTAATAAAAGTATTATCGGGTATTTTTCATCCGAAAGTTCGAAAAAAAAGTGGAAATGCACAATCATTTCCTCCGCCATAGGATAGTCTCAAAGAATTCCCAGCGAAGACGGTTGCCCGATTTTCCCGCACGGTCCGAATCATTTCCGCCAGGCAAAATGAAACCCGTGGTGCGCGTACCCTAAGGACACTTCCAATCCATCTGCCATTAATCATGATAAAGCTGTGAATTTGCCGGTGTCAAGTCTCTTTACGCTTTCGTTGACTTGCCAACCCGTCATTTATTGCTAATCATTTATCCACAGCTGTTAATAACTCAGAAGTTAGCTGAGCCATCAGATCCGGCCAAGTAACCGAAATCGCTAAGTCAGCTTACTCGTTGTTTTTATTATTTAAATTTCGTGCTGCTCAACCCCTGGCTCAGACACTTACTTTGCCGCGGCATAGCCTCATTTCGGAAATAGTGACTCCGTTGTGCTGAGTTATCCACAGGGCGGCAGCATATTTGAGGCTCAGGCAGGGAGAACACAAGCCGGTAAAGATCTCTGACGATTCGGATATTAAGCTATATCCTATGTCAGGCCCAGCGCTTCTCTTATTTCATTCTCACGGAATCCCACTATAACCTTTTGCCCGATTATAATCGTGGGGAATGCGCAGCGCGTTGTAAGACGCTTAATTTCCTCTATAATCTCAGTCCTCTCCTCCTCAGGTAATAGATCGACATCAGTAAATTCATACTCAATTCCGCACTCACCAAAAAATCTTTTGCAAGCCTTACAGTGACTGCACGTACTAAGTGTATAGAGTTTACATTGTTCCATGAGCGCTCCTTATGCTTGCTTGAAACGAAAAATGCTGACATAATCCAGTGTATCATTATAGCCACGGAGCAAAAAGATTTTTGATCGTGTTTTGGCTCCGCCAGGATATCTTATTTTAACATTCTCAACGAAGACAGTTGCGAGTAGGCCATAAATCTGCCAAATTAAGACACAGGGCAAAGGGCAAACTGGCAGCTCAATAGCTTTTGGATGTGCGCTGACCGATCGGTGAAGGAGATGGAATACCTAACGGTAGGAAAGCGCTTCATTTCCAATTATTAGATTGAATATTGTACGCCAGCAAGGGGCAAGAATATAGGGCTAACATGCCAAAACCCGTGCTCAAGATCAAGATTTCCGTAAAGCAAGTGCTTCAAGACATTCGAAGTGGCATAGACGATGAAGAACTTATGAAGAAATACAACCTGTCTAACAGGCAGGTTCAGCGTCTTTTTAGGAAAATGATTGCCGAAGGATTTGTGAGCCCAATGGAACTGGCCAATCGTCTCTGCGTGACAAAGAGTCAAGTCACTGAGGCCATTGACCTGATGAAGAAGGCAGTTGACGAACTCGATTAATGGTGGGCTGATATCCACGCAAAGAGCTATGCGTACACCGGCTCCTCAGCCGGGATCGTCCTTGCAACTGAGAGTCTTCTTACCCACCTTGTGATGCTGTACACCGGAGAAACGACAATTATTCCGCTAAGTACGGCCAATATCCATATTCCTGTTTGCGGAATACTCTTAACCGACCACGTAAGCAGTGAAGTCAAATGACCCTGCCAAACGCTTCGAGTCGTGCGCGCCGCATATTTGGTCAGAGTGACATATTTCAGGAACTGACTCGGTCCCACCTTGACGAGCAGTCGCGTTCCTTCCGGACCATATTTCACCGCTGTATCCAAAGCACTTGAAATATCTTTATGATTCCCGAACCTTCGGAAGATTCTCAGGGCGTCGTCTCCTCCAAGTGAAAGGAGCTTTCCGGTTTTCTTGCCGTAAGCTTTCGCCACCTTAGGCATGAGTCTTACATCGCGCACATTGTCGGCTCGCGAAACTATCGTCAAAAAATCTCGCATTTTCATATTACTGGTCGTCGCCAATTGGTAAATAGCATCCGATATAGGTTTCACTTGATTGAGGCTTCTGGTCCTCTTGGCTTCCTTAAACACGCTGACGAAGGATTTCTGAAGCGGGGCAGAAATCTTATCTGCCTTTTTGGCGACTTTGAGCAAAGATAACGATCCCTTTGCCGGAGCAGCCGCTCCGCCCGTCCCGTATGTCAGGGCCGAGGCTAAAATACCGATACTTGCGAGTGCGACAACGAAATCATCGTTAGGCTCGTTTTTCCACCATTTAGCTGCCTCCCAAACCAGACTTCGCACATCTCCTATGATCAGAAAATCCGTGACTGTGGAAGAAATCATCGATTCCGGGCAGGAGCCCTTCCCCGCCCATACGCCGTTCCACACATCCTGACCTCTGAATGCCAAAGAATCCCGCTTCTCCTGAAGATTTCTGTAGTACTCTGCCATGGCCGGATTCTGTCCGACATAATCGTAATCCATAAAATATTCCATGTACTCCAGAGCTTGGCAATAATCCCCCTTGTCGGCAAGTTCCGCGGCTCTGATTCGCGGATCTACCTCTTTGAGAGTCTCAAATTTTGTAATCAGCTGCAGATGATCTCTTTCGAGAATTGCCGTTAAACAAAGGCCGAACAGCACGACTGAGGCCAGATAGGCGACCAGTTTCAGAATGGTCTTGGAAAAGAACATGATTGCGCTCTTTGGGGAACGTTCTCTTCATTGCTTGAGGGGTTTACCCGCTTGATGCTTCTATTGCATCTATGATTCATTTGACCGTCCGAAGATCAACAAGTTCCAGTCATATATTTGAGATTACATTATTTTACGAGCACAATTAATCTTCACTTAAAGGTTTCAGCAAGAATTTGCGAATCTTGCCGAGTGGGGTCCGCGGTAAGTCTTTACAGAAAATGATCTTGGCAGGGATCTTATATTTCGCAAGTCTATAGCGACAGTGCGCAATGAGGGTCCTGTTAGAGACTCGCATACCTTTTTTCAAAAGCACAAAAGCGCATCCTACTTCTCCCCAACGATCATCCGGGACTCCGATCACCGCAGCGTCTTCGACCTTTTCGTACTGTTTTAGTACCCTCTCCACCTCCGCGGGATACACATTTTCGCCGCCTGAAATGTACATGTCTTTTGCTCTATCAACCAAATAGTAGTATCCATCCTCGTCCATCCGGGCAAGGTCACCCGTCCGTAACCAGCCGCCGGCAAAGATTTGTTCTGTCTGCACTGGGTCTCGCCAGTATTCCTTCATCATGATCGAGCCTCTGACGACTATCTCCCCTACTTTATTCGGCCCGACCGGCCGTCCCTGAACATCTCTAAGCGTGACTTCCGAGTGAAAGACAGGTCTGCCCACAGTTCCCGGTTTCCGCAGAGACTCTTCTTCCGATGCCCACAACAGTATTGAGGTCTCGGTTTGGCCCATGACCTGCCGCAGCGGGAACCCGCCATTCCAGCACTCATCCAACAGCTCGGGAGTTACCTTTTCTCCTCCGATGGCACATACCTTGAGCGAAGACATATCTCCCCTCGTCGATTCATCCACTTTCATCAACGAGCGAAATACAGTAGGAACCCCTAATAATTTGGTTACCCTGAATGTTGATATATCCTCATAAGTCTTCACGGGATCGAAGCGACGATGTATGAGCAGGGTCGCTCCTTTGTACAGGCTTGGTGAAACCTGGATAAAAAGCCCTCCGGAATGAAACATGGGCAGAACGACCAGCATGCAATCATCAAATGATAATTGAAAGAATATCTCGGCATTCAAGCAATTGAAAAACGTTTTTCGGTGGCTCAGGACAGCACCTTTGGGGCGCCCCGTAGTTCCCGAGGTATACATGATTACATGCGGTTCCTCGGGATCCGCCGGGCCCATCGACGAGGTTACAAATGGCGTTTGACCGTCAAAAGACCCCGTGTCCTCACGATAGTTTTCAAACGTTGCGGATTTTTCAGGACCTCCCACAATGGCGATAAGCAGAGGCGGGCGATAGGAAGAGAGTTCCAGCGCCTCAACTGTTTCGTGGAATTTATGACTGAACACTAACAATCTGGGACCCGAATGCTTGATCAGGTAGTCTATTTCCATTGGCATCAGTCGAAAGTTCAGTGGAACAAAGATTGCTCCAAGTCGGGCGCATGCTAAATACAGTTCTATGAATTCCGGGCAGTTTTCCAGCAAAACTGCTACACGATCTCCCTTCTCTATCCCTGATGATTGGAGCCAGGAAGCGGTTCTGTTCGCCCGACGGTGAAGCTCCCGATAGCTGATTGTTCTATCTTCAAACAATATTGCCGGCTTATCAGGATGAAGCTCGCTCCAACGTTGCACCCACCAGGAGGCGTTAACTGATTTGACCATGAATTCCTCTCGATATCGTTATAGCTAATGCGCTTCGTACGGCTATTCCTTCGTGCCGGCCACGGCCGCAGCCTTCTTTTGCTCCAATTGTTCTATTGCTTCCGCACGCTGGAGCAACAATTTGGCACGTTTATAAACCGGGGTATCCACCATCACGTCATTCAGTTTTATCGCAGCCCTGCCTTCTATTCGGCCCTGTTCGAATGCGGCAATAATTTTCTTTGCCTGTATGATGCGGCCGGGAGAAGGAGTGAACACACGGTTCAGTATCGCAACTTGATCAGGATGAACACAAAATGCTCCTTGGCATCCCAGCTGACGTCCCATTTCAGCAGCTCTTTCAAAAGCATCAATGTCGCTCAGACGTGCCACTGTTCCTAAAGTACCTAGCGGAATAATGCCGACGGAGCGGCAAACGATTACCATCTTTGAGAGCGGCCACAGCAGCTCCATGTTGTCATCCGACGGCTCGATTCCCAGTTCCATGCAGTAGTCATCGACTCCCAAGCTCATGGATTCGATACGGGATCCAGCTGCTGCTATTTCACGCATATTCAGGATGCCCAAAGGGCTTTCAATGTGAACCGAAAGCTTGAGCGAGCCTCGGTTCAGTCCCGAGGCTGTTTCCAATCCAGCTATCCGGTTCTGAAAGGAAATCACATGTTCGGCGGTTTCCACCTTAGGCAAGAAAATGCCGTGCAACCCCGGCTGAACCGCACTCCGGAGATCTTCCTCGAGCAACAACTCATCGGCATTGACTCGTACGAAAACGTCCGCGCTTCCTCGGCCTGCTATTTCTACCGCGTCTTTTAGGGATTCGCGTGCTTCTTTCTTTTTAGCCGGCGGGACCGAGTCTTCGAGGTCCAAAACAACAGCATCTGCGTTTCTCGTGTACGCCTTTTCAACGAAATCCCGAACATGGGCAGGCAAAATAAGCATGGATCGCTGAATTCGAAGTTCCATGAATGACCTCCGGCTCTGTATCCGCAGAATATCCGCGTGGGGATCAGTTCAGCAACGACTGATTGTGACTAGAGACTTTTTATTACACGATCACGATACGGAATCAACTAAGTGAAAAGACATATCGGAGTAAAATAAAATGCCCTCCGCAATGTTGCGGAGGGCTGGAATATTTGTCGGAAACCGATGTTGTATCTGCTTTAGTTCAACTTAAAAACCCACGTCCTTTGGACGTGGTCAGAGTCGTTTGGCTCTGCCGCTAGATTCCCTGGATTTTTCGTCGAGACTTGGCGAAAACCGGGGGTCAGGGAACACCAAGAATCCTG
>JBKQRG010000163.1:0-5151 GCA_052144015.1 Desulfomonilaceae bacterium | reverse complement strand
ACCCGTGCAGAAGGTGTTTGCCAGTAAACCTTATTAACGCTCCTCGCCTGCTTCCTCCAGCAGGTCGGGGAACACAAGGTCGGTGTAATCCGACAACCCGTGAAAACGGGAAGAATTTGGTATGAGGGAGGAATTGAAAAGGGTATGGAAGGAAAGGAATTAACAGCCGCAGCAGCGGCAGCGAGACTTTATGTTACGCGACGAACGATTTTAAGATGGGCACGAGAGGGTAAACTTGAATGCGTGAGAGCGTCTCGGAAGGTGGTATTATTCACCTCCGATGCGATTGAAAGGTTTTTACAGAGCAGAACAATTGGGGTAAAGTTAGAAACAACGAACCATCAGCAGGCTGGACGTATGATGACCAGCCCAGAAACAAGGAAAGGAGGCGGTAAGAAGAATTCAGGGGAATTGTCAGGCGACCTTCGTAAGGAGGTCTTGTCGTGGCTGTAAGACAGAAAGGAAAACGGTTCTACGTCTATTTCAAATGGAACGGAGCCCTTTTGGAAACCGCAACATCCGCACAGAATGAAGCCAATGCACGACGAATAGACAGGGCAGTGCGTACGGCTTTGAGGATTAACAGATTTGACCATCTCAAACCTGACGAGCAGGAATTCATTGTAAGGACTTTCCAGAACAAGCGATGGAAACTCCCTCCTGACCTTGCGATATCTGAACCGATGGAAGAGTTGACCTTGGAAAAGGCAACCAAAGAGTATCTTCAGGCAGATGAGAAGCACAGGAGAGAGCGAAACATCTTTGCCGTTGTGCGATTGCTTGAGCACTTCGGTAAGGACTGCCCTCTGGCGGACATCAAAGTCCCGCAGATAAAGAGATACCGCCAAGCACGGTTGGAGAAGGTCAAGAATGCCACTGTGAACCGAGAAGTTGCAGTTCTTTCGGGTATTTTTAGAGTGCAACTTGAATTGGAAGCCGTGGATTACAACCCTTGCAGGATGGTGAAAATTCTCCCAGAGGAGCAGCGGGACACGTATCTTTCGTGGAGCGACTTCAACCTTTTGTTGGAAAACGCGGACTGGCTCCAAGACGTTCTCGTTCTTTTGTATTACACGGGAATGAGGTTCGGAGAAGCAGTCAACCTGAGATGGGAGATGTACAAGCCTGACCGCAGGATGCTCATTCTTCCGCCCTCGGCTACCAAAGAGGGAAAGAATGAGAGAAAAGCCAAAGTCAAACCCAAGCGTGTGCCGCTTCGGAACGAGGTCGTGGATGTGCTTGAATCACTTCGCACCAGACAGGGAGACAACGTGGTTCAAGCGGTGGGCTTGGTTTTCGGGTACTGCGGAAACTTCAACAACCGTGCCGACACCTATCAGGGCAAACCGATTGACAGGTCAATGGTGCGGAAGTGTTGGGCTCGTGCGATAAAGCGTGCCGGTCTGAAGGGTCTTCAATTCAGGGACTTCCGGCATACGTGGAAGACCAACGCCCAAAGGTCTGGGATTGACCCTGCTGTCCGCAACGCAATAGTGGGGCACGCTTCTGTCCGTCCGGTGGAGGAGAGGTATATCCACATTTCCGATGAGGAACTGCTGCAGGCTGTAGAATCACTGACGTTTGAACACGGTCGTACGCAGTTGGATTTCGTGGAGGAAGCGGTAATGGAAGCGCCCCCGCAAAAAGGTATGGAAGGAGTATGGAAAAGCACGGAAAATTGCGGGAGTAGAAAAAATCAGGGTGCGGCGGCTCATTGCAACACCCTGATATACAATGAGATTGCTGGTCGGGACGACTGGATTTGAACCAGCGACCCCTGCATCCCGAATGCAGTGCTCTACCAGGCTGAGCCACGTCCCGACATTTGAAAACTACACTGCACTAGAGGCTTTTGTCAAGGGGTGGTCAGACGACCACCTGAGTTTTTTCTTTTTCAGGGACATTTGTTTCCCTTTTGTTACCCTTTTCGCGGGATGCGGGTTTCTTGTCTCGACAACAAACCAGTATCTCTGTCTCACCGTTCTCGAATGTCATCTGGTCGATGGCATCCACGAGTTCTTGGTCGGAGATCCTACCGTATCTTTCGTGAACAGACTTCATCTGTGACGAGTGCCCCATTATGTTCATCTCAATGTCATAGCGCATGCCAGACCTTCTGGCGTTGGTCCGCCAAGTACCGCGCAGGTCGTGAAGTCGTGGCCAGGGATGGTCGAGTCCCACGGCTTCGCATGCACGGGGCCAGCAATTTTTAAAGCTTTCAAGTTCGACGTTACGGATTCCTTTTTCGTCTCTGAGAGAAAACATTTTCCCACTCATGAGTATCGGTCCGTCGAGAACTTTCTGAAGGATCGGTACAAGTTCACGGTGAATCGGTACCCTCTTCCAGAGGTGAGAGGATCATGATCCGCTTGGACAGATTCACTTGTGAACGGTCCAACTCCAGGATTTCACCCCTTCTAGCCCCAGTATAGTACGCAGTCCACAAAAGCGGTCGGTACCATAGAGGAGTCTTGGATGCGATCTCTTCCACGTACTGTCTTGACAAGTAAATTTGTCGCTCTCCCGACTTCGTGGATAGTCGCTTAAGCAGGCGGACCGGATTCCTGTCCGGCTCGACAAGCACCAATCATCTCGACGATTCCACCCGGCAGATCAGAACCCGTATCCTCAGCCTTCGCCGGTAAAGTCTGTTGAGCTTCTGAACTCTTCTTCACGGTATCTCCTTCCTTCCTAGCATCAGATGTCGGCTGTTCGGGTATGTCATCACCCTTCTTGATCGGAATCTTCTTTAGCTCTGGATGGGGATTCTCTCTGCTGAAGAACTCGATAGCGGGGTTCCGTTCCTCGCATTGCTCCGATTGATCCTCATCAGTGCCCCGATCAGAAGCTCTTACCGTCTCGCTCTCTGTGTCTTCATGGTTGGTGCGTGCCATCACTGCCTCTATGGGAAACTCATTAAACTCCTGGCCGTCTAACAGCCTGCCTCCTTTGTCTCGCCCTTTCCCTCCCACTTGTTTGAAGAAAAACGGAATCTTTGCCTTTACACACTGATCACGGATATCTCTCACCCAATCCAAATCCATGGGCCGTGCCTTCGGGCCTGACTCACCCCCAACGATGGCCCAATGGATACTCTGAAAATTAATGTCCGGGATTGAGCTCAGAAGCGGCTCAAAGCTTACAAACCTGACCTTTGCGGGCACTTGCCGCAAGAAATCGAGGCGGTTCACATAATCGGCATGTTCGACCGAGACCCCAGCCCACACATTATCAGGCCAGTGCAGGCTTGCGCTCAATTCTGCCATCCGTTCGGCTCGTTTGGTCAGGATTTGGAAAATATGATGAGGACACTTGACCATGTATTCAAAGATCTGTTGTATGACTTCCAGACGCTCATCCTCATGAAAGGTATCGCTCATCGTGTTCGCAAAGACCTTACGAGGCTTCTTCCACTTAAGTGCTCGGTCAAGATATTCAGGGTGTACTCTGAACTGGCACTCGTCCTTGTATTTGTCCGTAAACGGGTTTCCCTTCAGCCTCCGAACATTTTTTCGGGCATAACAATTGGTGCACCCAGGGCTGACCGGCGTGCATCCCGTAAAGGGATTCCAGTTATACTCCGTCCACTGGATCTTCGTCTTGGACATAGATATCCCGCCTTCTCCTCGGCAGACTCAGACTGAACATATGCTCAGATCAAGGGTTAGACCGTACCACGAGCAAGATCATTTGAAAAGAAAATAGAAAGGATAACGAGAAATATGCTGAGGCTTCGGCTTTTCCGTCCTGACTCGTTTTCTTTGGAAACTTGGGAGAGAGCACACATGTTCCGGCGTTGTCAGGGGTCAGGTGGGCTTTTTACTGCTTCTCGGCTAATAGTTGCGAACCACTGCGGCAAGCCCGGAAATGAGTCAAGAGCAGATTGGACCCTCGTCTTCATTGGCTTTAAGTACCGGCCACGATTTGACTTTCCCGAGGCATCCATGTAATTATGGGTTGAGTTTTCATTCAGGCCCACCACTTTGTTCCCCTCAATTCGGTGATAGGAGACTACTTAATGCGGGTAAGCACTAAGATTCGCGAGGCACTTAGCACTATTTCTCATGTTTTCTTTATTTCATTGATGGTGTTGGCATGTTTTGAGTTGTTTCTGTCTGCGTGGGGCTGGTTTGGAAACGGTGCCGCTTCAGGCGGCAGTCCCTCGTTCCGCGACACGAGACCTGCTCCTGCCGAAGGATATTGGGACGAGTATCATCCTTACTCTCTTCGTTGGGAGCCCTACGTATATTGGAGGCGAGAGCGTACGGAAGGTCGGTACGTCAATGTATCGGAGAGTGGCGTTCGCCGAACATGGACTTCCAAAACTTCGAGGACATCGGATGGACCCTGCAGGATTTGGTGCTTCGGCGGTTCCACAATGTGGGGTGACGGTGCAAGAGATAAATTTACTATCCCATCACACATCGCCAAGATACTTTCTCAACAGATGCCGTCGACAAATGTAGAAGTCGTAAATTTTGGCGAGATTGCATATGTTTCGACTCAGGAGTTCCTGACGCTGTATATGAAGCTTCGGCAAGGTGAGCGGCCCGATGTCGTCATATTTTATGATGGGGTTAATGATGTGTACAGCGCCTATCACAACAAGGAAGTGGGACTGCCTCAATATGAATATGACCGTAGGAGTGATTTCAATCTGGGAAAGCGGTTTAGACGAATCGTGAAGGACAAAAAAGTCTTAGCAAAGATGTTACTTGAGAGCACTGAAATCTTCAAGTGGGCTGAACGCAGGGTGCGCACCCCCAGACCGGAAATGAGTGAACCTCATCTCTCTCCACAAGAGAAAGGTCCTATGGAAGAGTCCGATCTGAAGCTTTTAACGGATGGCATATGGCAATCCTATCTGTTCAACGTAGAGACTGCAGTTTCCCTATGCCAATCCTGATCCTTACCCACAACCGGGGTTGCTGGACACCGGAGGGTCTTGAGGATGTGGGACGACGAAGGGAGCCATGAATTGATAGACGCCGGCGATGTCGTCGAGCCGCTGAAGGCCGAGCCAGGGGTCTTGGTTCCGGGCTCGCCGTCACATTTGCGGCCAAGGAATCCGCCGAGTTTGGCTGTCAGTCGCATGGCTTCATGCAAGGTTGGCGGATCACCGGACATGATAGGTTTTCTTGCCCAATAGGT
>JBKQRG010000162.1:0-14292 GCA_052144015.1 Desulfomonilaceae bacterium | reverse complement strand
GCTAATATAGCCACGTCTCTGAACAATCTGGTGGAACTTTACAAGAGAATGGGAAAGAAAGAAGAAGCCTCAACCTTGGAGGATCGTGCAAAAAAGATTCAATCGCAGTCACAGGATCGTTAGGTCGTCGAGACCTTCGGGCGTAAGGTTCACGGCATCGTTTTTCTCCCTTAATCGGCTCAACACTGCCCACTAGTTGGACCAAGGTGCTGATGCAGCATTCCTGTGCTCATGGCCATCCTCTACCCTATAACCTCTACCGAAAGCTCTTGCCAATCGCAGAATGTTTTGTTGAGTGGGTTCGGTTTGCAGAATCAACCTGACTTCGTCGTCTGTCCAGGGATTACCCTTTTTCGGTGTAGGTCGTTCTCGTTCTTTGTCGATATCAACAATGATCTTATGGGCGAGAGAAAGCTTCTTCTCCTATTCCAGGCCACCGCCTGATTCGAGAAGCAGCTCTTTTAAAACTTCTTTGAACTCGGACTTGTTCATGTTCATCTCCTCCTAACAATGATTATACAAGCTGATCTCTTCTGTGAAAAAATCGGAATGTCCTAGCTATTGGTCGTCGACATATTATCAACCTGGCCCTATTGGCGCAGAAGTAATTAGCTTCTCTCTACCTGGTTAAGCGGGAACACTAGAGGTTCACTCTTCCCTACTTCTAATCTTTCATGAGATTAGAGACCGCACGAATGCGCACTGATGGGAAATGCTTCGCACGACGCTTTAGTCTTATGGAATACGTAAGACACGACAATCAAAACGACCCTTCACATGATCATTATAATAGCGGCCGATCGACTCAGCCGTCCGCCAATCCGCGACGACGCTGGCTATTCGGCGGTTTTCAGCCATTCACGATCAGGATTATCCCAAGTCACTATCTCCCCCGATGCCATCCTGATCGTAACATTTTCGCCATCGTCTTTGATTACGGTTGCGCTCGTCGGGAAGGACCGCGGAGCCAAGAAACCGTGAATCGGTGTCATCCATTTGGTTTGCTCGGATTCATCCAAGAGCCTGCTGTTAATCAGGTCTTCGCTCCAGGCGATTAGCTCGTCGGCTGTCTTGCATCGTTCAAGGCGCTTTTCGAATTCTGCGCATCGTCGTTGTGCGCCTGTCTTTGCCATGTCACAACCCTCCTTTTTCCAGTGTGCACCGTGGTTTTATCCAAACATGGATAATTGCCGGGTTCCGGCTATGTAGCCAATCCCCACTATGAACCCAAAATAGATAAGAGGCTTTTTCAAAGCACGCCTCCAAGTCTTCACCGTAAAGATGTTCTGAAGGTAAGCGCCAAAATTGACCTGCCCTCAGATCATGTACCACTTGGTAAGTTAGAGGTATAGTAATTTGTCCTCCAGGGAGGGAACGGATTTTCTGGTGTAGTGGGGACGGTCCGCGTCGTGAGTGTGGCCTCAATGGTGGCTGGATCTGCGATGCGGTTTTTCCTGAGAGCAGTCAAAATCCCAGGGCCCCCAAAGGGCCCCTTTTTGGTCAAATTCGGTCATTTTTCGTGCCGTTTTTGACCTGAATCGCCCCTGATATCACGTAACCTACTGACATCATTAGGTGGGCCGCCCGCCTCTCACGGCGGAGACGGGAGGATGTGAAATCTCGGCCCTCCGGCGATGATTTGGTCAAAGTTACTGACAACCTGGTTTATTAGATCATGTCTTATCAAACGAGCGTTTAATGAGGCCAGCCGCGTGGACACCTCAATATCTTTTTTATTCATCTTTTTCGTCTCTTTTCCCGTCTAAAAATCAAAGTCTCATGGCCTTGACAAAGGGCTGAGTTTATGAGAGGCCCTTAGGCCTTACCAGGAGGAAGGCCATGGGACAGCATATTGGGTACGCGAGGGTCTCCACGAATGATCAGGACTTGTCTCTTCAGATAAACGAACTCAAGGTAGTGGGCTGCGAGCCCATTTTCACCGACAAGGTGAGCGGAGCGAGAAGCAATCGTCCGGGACTTGATGATTGTTTGAAGACGCTCCGAGCCGGCGACACATTGGTTGTGTGGCGATTGGATAGGCTTGGACGGTCCATGCAACATTTGGTGTCCGTAGTAGAGGACTTGAAGACTCGGGGAATTGGTTTCAAGTCTTTGCGGGATGGCGCGATTGATACCACTACAGCATCCGGTGAGCTTGTGTTCAATATTTTTGCGGCATTGGCTCAATTCGAGCGAGAATTGATCCGAGAGAGGACACGAGCAGGATTGGCGGCTGCGAGGGCGAGAGGCAGGAATGGAGGTCGGAAACCAGTTATCGGGGATGATCCCAAAGTGAAAATGGCGAAGAAAATGAATGAGGATCGGAGCCTGAGCCCCCGACAAATATGCGAGAGTCTCAAAATTTCAAGGGCAACGTATTATAGGTATCTGTCGTTATAGCCAGCAGATACCTCTTACACGGTCTTATTCAGAAGCCTCACGGGAACATGCATCTTCAAGAGCTATAGCCACAGGATTTAAGAGACCCATAGCCAAAATCTCGCGTCTTCGCTGCTGACGCGGGAAGAGCTTGACACCCTAGGAGAGTTAATCATGCAAGTGGCGCCGCACTTTTGGACTCCGTAACAGCTTTCTCTTGTTTTAAAGGGGGGCTGAAATGACACGAGCAGAGATTTCCACTCGCATCGAAGCCTTGAAGCAGCAGCTTCTGGCCAAGTATGCCCCACAGAAAATCATCTTGTTCGATTCCGCCGCGCGCGAAGAGGAGGAAGTAAATGATGTGGACTTGTTCATTGTCAAGGACAAAGTTCCACATTTTGGTGCTGATCGGATTCGGGAACTCTATAGGCTAATGGATACCGATCTGCCGGTCGATTACATAGTATATCGTCCGACAGAAGTTGCTGACCGGCTCTGGGCGATCCCTTTGTGGTAAGCGTGCTAAAAAGAAGGGAGAGTCCTTTATGGCTGATCCCTCTATCGTTCAGGAATGGCTGAAACAGGCGGATGATGACTTTCACTTTGCAGAAAGCAACCTGGAAGGCGGAAGCGAGTTTTATGGTCAGACACGCACCAACTTTCTGAAATGGAATTGTGGTCGACTTTTCTAGAAGAGGAATCCACCCCATATTTGGGTGCCACGCCACACTCAGACGCTAAGCGAGGCTGAGTTCACCCGAAAACAAAACCCGGCGGCAGACAATCGTTTTCAGTTAGAACAACTGTTAGAAATCCAAATAACTGTGCGGTGCTCGTCGAAGACTTTTCCTCAGCCTTTAGGCCGCGGAAAATTCCATGGCTGACAACAGCGTAAGAATTTTGTCCAGTGGGGGCTAGTGGGGCAGTTTGGCCAATTCTTCTTCTATCTTACCAAGGAGTTGCTGAGCCTTTGCTTCGAGATCGGCAGCGCGACCCTGGTAGTGCTGGAAGTCGCGCAATGCGGCTCGCACGTAGGCCTGGCCGCGGAGCAAGGCATCGAGTTGTCGGGCTGGGGTTGCCTCCCGCTTGGCGTCAAGCACATACGTGAAGGCCATGTTGCAGCGCGCCTTTCCGGCGACCAAACGATCGCCAGTCTGCTGGCAAATTTGAAGACATTCTCCGTAGTGTTCCCGGGCCCTCTCTGTCTGACCTGTCTCTGAGTAAAATACGCCTAACTGGTTATGCATCGGCACAAGTTGGGCACTGGCGGAAGCGGAGCGTAGTATCAGTGCTTGCTGGTATTGCTGTTCCGCCGCGTTCACATGCCGCTGAAGCGTTTCCGGACTCTCGCCCAGCTTCAGCGCCTCCCTGAAGCGATAATGATGGACCATGCCGATCTGTTTCATGCACTTGGATCGGCTCACTGCATCGTCCGGATGGTACAAGGCCAGAGCGGTCCGGTAGGCGGCCTCACTGGCGTCCAGATTACGGATGTCCGGAAGTTCCAGATAGGCTTCCCCTAAGTTGAAATGAGAAACGGCCTCGAGGGCGACGTCTTTGACGCTCCGGCTCCACCGAATTGACTCCTCGTACTGTTTTATGCAGTCGCTGCTGCCCTGGTCCCGCAGAATTTGGCCAAGCGTACCCACAGTTGCAGCTAGCGTCCGGATGCGGTGGCGCTGGATATCGTCCAACGGCGTGTCCTCCGATAGTGCGAGTGCGGCTGCAGCCTCCTGCCGGATCCATGCGACTACATTTTCCTGCAAGGCTGCCGCCCGGCTGAGGTCGTACGCGTGCTTTCGTGCCAGACCGACCCGATATTGCATAACCACGGCGTAGTCGTCCTCGCGGCCGGAAACGGGTTTGTCGTCTCCAGTGCAGTAGTCGGGCACGATTTCGGTAACGAGACGAGCCCATTCGGCGACGCGTCCCTGGTATTCGTAAAGCTCGTCCAGGCCCTGCATGGCGGAAATGACCTGACGCCACCATCCGTGGACGCGGGCGAGCCGGCGTGCGTGAAGCAGATTGGCCTCCTCTAACGCAAGGACCTGGATCACGTCCTGGCTACCCTCGATTGACTGCAGGTGGTAGGAATTACTCATTGCGCCGAAGACCTCCACCCAGGCGCGGAACGCAGCTTCAGCGCTGGAACGACCATCCTGCCCCTCGTAGTTTTCCTCGAAGAGTTGCCGCAGGAACCAGGGTAGCGCCGGGTGGACGCTGTACCAGGTCGAGCCAAGATGCGTGAGAAGTCCGATGTCCTTGGCCAGCTCCAGCAGCTTGACGAGTTGTTCCTTGCTCTTCCTCTGCACCTCCGGTAGCGCGTGGTCGCCAGTTCTTCCCATTGATTCTATTGCATCGACATTAACGGTGCCCTGGAAGAGGTGAAGCAACGCGATGATGGGTAGTTCGTCATCTTTGAACGCGGTCCGAAACCCGTAGTCAAGCGAGGCAGCGAGCGATTTGTCGCGGCCTTGGGTTTCCTCAGGATCTTCGATGAGCTGCTCACCGTCGCACAAGGCCTGGACGAACTGCTCCATCTGCTCCTTGCCCCGCAGGCTCATCTTCACGGCCTGACCCGAGATGACGCGAAGTGTGAGGGGATTTCCCGCACAGTAGTCCAACAGTGGTCGCCAGTCGGCGATCTCGGCACGTGTCAGGCCTTTCTCTTCTCCCAACTTGAGGGCTAGACTTGCAGCGTCCTCGGGGGACATGGGGGGCATTTGCACCCGATGTGGAATCGCGCCGAGCCACTTCTGTTCGTCACGTCGGGAGGTGAGGAGGATTTTGGCCCTAGTCGCGTCGTCGAGCTTGATTTGCTTGAGAAAGCCGGCAAATTCCGCCTGCTCGGCAACGGTCCACGCGGACTCGGTACCCTCGGGGACTCCAGCGAGGGACTCCACGTTGTCCCAGATCCAGAGAACAGGGATCTGCCGAAGGATCTGCAAGACAAGTTTGCGGCGCTCGCCGGGGTCATTGAGAGCGTGCCACTCGATGGCATTGGTCTGGAGGATCTCTGCGAAGGGTTGTCCGATCTGGTCGAGCACTTTGGCCAAGTCGCTATAATGCTCGAAGGATGTGAGCAGAACCACGGGATTCGAGCCGAGGCCGCCAGTCCTCGCGTACCAGCGGGCGAACTCAACGGCAGTAGCGGTTTTGCCCTGTCCGGCATAGGCGTGAAGAAGGACTACGTTGTGGTCGTCGAAGGCACGGTCGAGCATGAGGAGGATTTCATCTCGTCCAACAAAGCCGGTATCCGGTACGTACCGGAGCAGAGCAGTGTTGATCTGCATTGGGTCCATTTCTGGCTCCTCATAAACTTGAAAAGGCTTATCTGGAGTAACCAGACGCAGCGGCGTGGCCTCGTACACAATAGGGACGTACCAGTCTTGAAGGGGCAGCTGCTGAAGGCCGATCCAGCGGTCAGGGTTGAGGTGGAGGTGCTTTCGTCCGTCAGTGGCGGCTTGCCCGAATCCACGGCCTTTGGCAAGAGAAGCGTACAGCTCCCCGATATATTGGGCTGCTGTAACCACGAAGATGCTGTAGCGCATTCCGAGGACCGCAGGGATGCCCTGGTCGACGACGGCTTGAGCAAGCGACCCAATCGCACGAACTTCATCATGGACAGTGGCCGCTGTTTCCGGTTTCTCTGCCGCTTCGTGCATTGCCGACTGGCATGCGTTGAGGATGAGGACGGGCACGGCGGTGTCGTGAAGAAGCTTGCCAAGCTCATACCCGGAGACCGGACGCATTTTCTCCTCGCTAGTAGAGTGCTCGAAGATCAAGTAGCCGCGCTTGCCAACATTCTTCGCGCCGAGCATGATGCTGGATAACTGGGTGAGCCATCCGGCAAGCGCAGTTTTACTCAGATCCGCATAAATGCCATGCCCATCGAAATGGACGATTTGATAGGGCCGGCCGTCTTCCTTGGCGTCCAGAAGTTCTTTCTGGAGTTGCTCAAAGGTTGGAGGACGGAGCGCTGTGATTTCGAATCGGGCGAGGTGTGTGCCCAGGTCGCGAAGGAGGCGGTTAGCTATGGCACGGAGAGGGACGTCGCCTGCTCCGCCAGGACGGCACACGACATAGAGAAGGCGCACTCGGCTATCGGCAACTTCCGGTATCGGCACAAAGCTGAGATTGGGATTATGCTGGACGCGGACGAAGGATTTGACGCGTACGGCGAGCGGGGAGTCGGATTGAGGCTCTCGCATGAGCTCCCAGGGAATGGAGGCAGCTTCAACAATTTCTGCGTTGATTTCAACACGGAGGTCTGGGAGTTCGTCGAGAACTCGATCAAAGAGTCGTCGAACATCCCGGCTCCCTTCAAGCATTTTCTCGTAAAGTTCGACACCACGTAGCTTCATGAACCGCTCAATCTGCTCGACTTGGACTTCTTCTACGACGTCGGCCTTTAGGAGGTAGTCTTCGAAATACCAACGCAGGTCTTCTTGTTCCTGTGCCGTCAGGGCAAACGCGATAGTGGCCTCAGCTTGGAGTTCGGGTTGGCCAGGCCGCTTTAAGCTGAGACGTACGAGGTATTTCCCTTCAACGTAGGCCTTCTGGAGAATGCTAAGTGTCGGGCCGCCTGACATTGCTTACCTCTGGAATATCATAGCTATTTTAGAGCAATTGCGTGACGAAGGAATGTTCAGATGTTTGGAAGCCTAGCAGTTGGACCTCTGCCTTGCAGGCCATTTCCTTCACGGTCCCTCTAAAGAGCTTCCTGAACCGTCATAGCCTTATTCTTGCTCGTCAGGCCCTCCTAAAAATTCAGGGATCATCTCCAAGGATTTCTCAATATGGCCTATGGACGTCTTACGCCGGAAGCGAGCTTTGTCAGCTTTCGATAGACCTCCACGTATCGTCTGTCAAGACCTTTACGTGGTGTTCCCCTTCTCAAGCCCTCGGAGGACGAAACCAGCTGGACAGGTTGACCAACATTATGGTCACTTATCCCTGTTTTAAGAGATTAAGCTGTCGGGCGTTAAGTCGGCTTGACTCAGGGCCCTCCAAGGGCCCTTATTGTAATAAAGTGGTACATGTTGAGGTCAAACTCTAACTTAAAATGGCTGTGATTTAACATAATACGGAGAAGGCTTTTGTTATATACTGTAGTGCCATAGCTTGGCTGGCAGTGAGGGTAAATGCCTCGACTAAACTTCGGAACATTGCTTGAAAATCTCGTCGTTCTTGAGGTGACTCGGCTCTGTTTCGACCATTCGCCGCAAGAGGACGCCATTGCATTCGCCAGTTCGTTTGCCATGCCTCCACTGACCCAGTGTTGGTCTAAGTCTGAAAATGAACAGAGCAATAGCCCTGTTTTCAATCATACTTTTCTCCTGGACCTCGCTAAAGGCCACAACGCAGAGCAGACTCTTCAGGAGCTATGGTCTTTATGCATAATTAATCAGTCGGATCTTCCGATTTGCGACTTCCGGGCAGCGCAACAGGGTGACATTTGCCATAGCACTGGCGGGCCAAACGGAGCTCTTTTGGCTGCTATTCTGGCTGCGCAACGTGGTCGCACCCTTCACGTCTGGGTGAATGACAGCGGGGGGCGGTACGGCCTAACACCGCCTAATGTGCCCAACTCGCAATCGGAACTCCCTACGACACTTGCCCGCGGAGGCGCATTAGCCGGAGTGCCGGTGAAAGGTACGACTACTGAAGATTTTGGACTTTTTCCTGCTACCATAGCTAGTCTGCATGCGTGGCTTACTCAAAGAAATTTGCATGTTAATACACACGTTGGGTTTCTCGATCCAGATAATTACGCTGAGGGACTGACTCGGGTGGATCCTGTCGACCACCAACACTGGCTTCGTGTTTTGGCTACGGACTGTGAACGAGTTCTGTCCGTGATGTTCTTCGCATGCCGGTACAGCGGCCCAGGGAACGTCACTCGGAACCAGCGGATCACATTGTTTCACAATGACGAAATCGGGCTTTATCCTCAATCGCTCGTTTTCGTGTATGGAAGCTTCCAAACAGGCGTGAAAATCCGCTGGCCGGCGAACCAGATCAGTGGGCTCGTCGCGGATCTAAGTCAGAGAGTTCAAGACGCGTGGCATGATTGGAGTCCGCGATTAGGACAGCTGACCGTCTATGTGAACGGCCAACCTGGATAGAAGACGCTTAATCTTGGCGGAATTGAGCTCAACCATTCCGGGCCGAATTAGGCGTTCCGCCTCCCACGGAACCACGGCCCTTGTCAAAAATTCCCACGCCGTTGGTTTCCTTTGTAATTAAGAAATACCCGGAATCGGCATCAAAAATCTTGTAGTCTCATGGATCCGGTCGTTCATCTTGATCTGATTCATGATAAGGATAGCTTGCGACTAGACTATTCGGAATTGAGTTTCCGGGGAGGGCTGTATCTTCAAACGGCCGGAGAAATGTGGTGCCATGAAACGAACCAAGTCCCGCGAAAAGATTGGAAGGAACGACCTATGCTGGTGTGGCTCCGGCAAGAAGTATAAGAAATGTCATCTGGGACGGGAAGACAAAAAACCGATCGCACCGTGGCAAACTGACCAAGAGTTCAAACGTCTCTTGGAGCAACGACAGTGTCTCGCGCCAGGTCCATGGAAACACAACTGCTCTCCCCAAATATCGAGAGCGCATACGGTTCCTCGATCTGGAAGCCTAGCACGTATCGCTCGCGATGGTCATGTTTACGCCTACCAACTCAGCCTTCAGGAATTACAGAAAACCGGCGGCACAGTCAAACCGCAGCTAGTAGGGATAAATAGGGCGTCTACTTTCACCGGCTTTTGCTCCGAACACGGCAGGTCAATATTCGCCCCCTGGAAACAGTGGCGTTCACGGCGACACCTGAGCAATGCTTCCTACTGTGCTATCGGGCTCTCTGTCGTGAATTCTTCATTAAACAGGAATTGGCTCCTTTGCTGGAACACGCTCGGCTCAGGGATCGCGGAAAACATGTGTATCACCAATACGCACTTCAAGATTTCTTCGCAAGATTCGATCTTGGTTACTCTTCAACGATTAAGGATTTGGTAGCCCGGAAGTCTGCCTATGACCTCATTCTCGTTGCCTCGAGCTTTCATAAAGTCAGGGCCTATATCATCGAATTCAGCCGGGTTCCTCCGGTGATGTGCAGCGGAGGATTCTATCCGGTGCAGGACTTTGGGGGACATGAAATTCAAGATCTTCACGACCTTAACCGACCCCGTCCTTTAATAACTGTCACATCATTTTACGGGGCTACAACGGGGTGATAGTTCTAACTTTGTAGCTGCCCTTCGTCAAAATTATGATCGTACAAAAAAAGAACCTGGCTTCCAAGATAATTCACGTCCTGTGTCCTTATCTGACAGACCAGAAAGGTAACCTGGATAGAGGAAGGCCCCCCGCCAGCATTTTGGCCTTGGGGAGGCCTCAAACGACAAAGGTGAACCGACTCTGAGGGAGGCGGCAAATGTTAATCGGGGGAAAGAGTGCTGATCAAAATGTGCTACACGTCCTTCACTCCTTGCGACGAATTCAGCGAGAAGGCGATGGTTCCAACAGCTTTGCCGTCTTCTCTACTGGACCGGAGCAGCACTACTATATCCAGGTTCTGGGCAGACGCGGGGAGAAAAAGATTTTCGTAGACTGCGTCAGTAACGAATACTTGCGGCCTAAGTTTGCTCTCAATTCTGAGCAAATCTCCCAGTTGCTGGCCTTGGGTTGGAATCAACCCGAGGAAACCAAAAGGCCGAATTTCTGGCGATGGATGGAGGCTAGAACAGACGGCGACTTGCAAATGATTGCTCGACACGTGATGCAGACATTCGTTCAAGTTTACGGCTTTCGACTAGACCGATCTCTGGATGTCCGATTGGAACTATCAACTGGTTACAGGTAAGATGGAACGGGCTTCTACGCTTAATTGAGTCGTTTCATCTCATCAGTGAGCAGCCGACTAAAACGGCTTAAACAGAATACTCCGAGAGAGTTTCACTCATGGACAAAGCACACCGCTATAGGGGATGCTTGCTTGGAATGGCGGCCGGAGATGCCATTGGCACCACTCTGGAGTTCTCCCAGCCAGGATCTTTTGAACCCATCAACGACATGATAGGTGGAGGACCGTTCGGTCTCAAACCGGGCGAATGGACCGATGACACGTCCATGGCTCTCTGCCTGGCCGAAAGCCTCATTGAGAAACATGACTTCGATCCTGTTGACCAACTGGAGCGATACGTTCGATGGTATCATGAAGGACACCTGAGCAGCACAGGACGTTGTTTTGATATAGGCAACACGGTTTCAAACGCGCTCCTGAGATTTGAACGGACTGGGGAACCGTATTGCGGATCGACCGATGCACGCGCTGCAGGTAATGGTTCGATAATGAGATTGGCGCCTGTGCCTCTCTTCTACGCGCAGAATCCCAGAGAGGCCGTTTACAGATCTGGAGAGAGTTCCAGAACGACTCATGGAGCGGCCAGCTGTGTGGATGCTTGCCGATACATGGGTGGCCTAATCGTGGGAGCTGTCAATGGTGTGGGCAAGGAAGAACTCCTTTCAGTCCGATATAGCCCTGTTCCCGGATATTGGAAAGACAATCCCCTGGTCGCCGAGATAGACGAAATAGCCGCGGGCTCGTTTAAGCACAAAGAGCCTCCTGCTATAAGGGGAACCGGCTATGTGGTCAAATCGCTCGAAGCTGCCCTGTGGGCTTTCTACAAGACTGAGTCATTTCGAGATGGCTGCCTACTGGCAGTCAATCTGGGAGACGATGCAGACACCACTGGCGCTGTCTATGGACAGATTGTGGGAGCATTTTATGGAGCTGAAGCAATTCCCAAGGATTGGAGGTCGAAGCTAGTTCTTCATGACACTATCGCTTCAATCGCAGAAACGCTTCTTGAACCAAACCACGAAAGAAATCAGGGTGCCGAAAACGTCCTTGTCGATTCCCCCCACGCAAAGGCCGATGGCAGCACCCAGTTTCCGCCAAAACCATTTGATCGTTCATACTGGGTCGTGCCTGGGAAGTTGGCGGCTGGTTGTTATCCAGGTTCTAAGCACCCTGATGAAGCAAGAAGGAAGCTCCGAGGCCTCTTGGATTGCGGCATACGATTCGTGATAAATCTGATGACGAATGACGAAAAGGACCACGACGGAGACGGCTTCGTTCCATACGAAGAAGGGCTTGAAGACATGGCCATTAAGCTGGGCGTAGAATTAAAGATAGCGAGGATGCCGATCACAGATAATTCCGTACCATCTGAGGCCCAACTGCAAGAAATCTTGAGCAGAATAGATTCGTCTGTCAACCGAGGACGACCGGTCTACGTGCACTGTTGGGGCGGCCACGGCCGCACTGGAACTGTAGTCGGTTGCTACTTGTCTCGTCATGGGATCGCAAAGGGACCAGCAGCGTTGGAGCGTATAGAACGGCTTCGCACAGGGCAAAAAGATCCGACTGCCGACAAACCAAGTCCACAGACGGAAGCTCAACGTAAGATGGTCCGTTTATGGACCGAGCCCGGTATAAGGAACGGCAATCCATAGCGTACGGTTCCATACACGTTCGACTTGTCGTTCGGCAGACACTCACCCGACGGCTGTCTTGGTCTCCCCCCCGTGCTCAGTCACTCTGGGACGGCAACGAATCTTGAACGTACCTTTTGAAAAGGAATCATCAGTTGCCTTGCTCGACCATATGTACGCCTCGCCGGTCTTGAGGCTTGCCATTTTCTCGGCTGTCAAGTGAGGCTCTTGCAAAACTTCTTGGAAATGAAGGCCGGCATGGGCCGATCAAACTCTGTGGGAGAGGTTTTCTTTACCGAATCCATTGTAGCTTCGGTTTTTGTGAGTTTCCCGCAAATTTGTCCATGTTTTGGGCGCGCCTATAGAGTTGACCAGATCGCATGGCATGAGTGTTGCGGGGGCTCAGGTAGCCAGTTTTAGGAGTTGGTCAGCAAAGAGCGCAAGCACCCCAAACATCAAGTGCATCTTTACCTTCTGTGCGCCGCGAACCATAATGTTCCTTGCGCCGAATTCTTCCTTTATCCGGCTGTTGAAGCGCTCCGCCGCTGTTCGTTCGTTATATCGGGCGGCTTCATGGGGAGCCATGGGGATGATCTCTTTCCCACGAGAATTTTTGTCGATAATGGGCACATGACCAAGGTTCCTGCTGACTTCGTAGATTGGCCCGGCATCATAGGCTGAATCCATGAGATCATAGAGGTAATCCACCTTGGCGCTGCTCATCTTCATGAGCGGTATGGCAACCTGACTGTCGTGTAATGATGCCGCAGTCAGCACAACGCTCACGAGCAGTCCGCAATCATTGACGTCCGTATGCAACTTATAGCCAATCCACGTCTCTTTGAGTCCTTTGGAGTTCTTCTTGGTGCCGCGATCGCAGAACACCGGCAATTCGTTAAGCGCTTGTTCGACTGACTGACCTACCTGCCGCTCCAAGCGTGTTTGCTCCTTGGGTTCTCTCTGGTCCCCCTTGGCCGGACGTCCCCTTTTTTGGGGAGCAGGCTTCTCCTGTGGAGGTTTCTTCACCGGTTTCTCGCGCCCCTCTATAGCCGTTGCGTCACGGGAAATATGGCCAACCAATTCCGGTTTCAGAAATCGTTCCACCATAGCCTCATGCACCCTGTCGCCAAGACCGCTCTGAGAAAATTCGGCAAATGCCCTCGAGAAAGTGGCCTCACAGGGAATGGATGAGACCCTTCCAAACCCGCAGATACGTCTCAGGTTGGGAGTAGTCTTCAGTGCCTCGATCAGTGCCCGAGTTGTCGAATACCCGTAAACGGCTTTAGCCGTAAGAGAGCGTGCTATCGATTCACGCTCACGCAGCTTCCTTCCCAAGCACTGATTGTCAGCCTTGCGCAGGACAAATCTTTCAACCTGAACCAACTCCAGAATGGATACAAGCTGTTGCTCCTTGTCTGTCAAAGTGGTGTTCCAACACTCCTCCAGATTAGGAAACAGACCCCGTTGCAAAGTCCCCTTCAACCAGGATATTGCTTTTCCAAGCTTCACGGCCATCTCCTCTGATAAGGCATCCTTTTTGCCGAACGCACAATATCAAAGCCTTGCCTCTGCCGCGAGCTTATCGGCTATCCTGACCCAACAAGAAAACACTTTTGCAAGAGCCTCAGGGTAGATGCTTTAGCTGGGAGTCACCGAGGGTCTGATCTCCGAAGATGGTTGTCGCAAAAACATATGAGTGTGCTGCTGGCTCGCGTCAGGCGAGGCGCCACTGCTGAGCTATCCATCAAGGGTATTCTGTCTCACGCGGTTGCTTGTTTCATGCTTCAAATATCAAACGAAATAACGATCCCAACCGAGGAGATTCACGTGCAGGCTGTACATGCTCAAGGAGCAGGTGGCCAGAATGTGAATAAAGTTTCTACCGCTGTCCATCTGCGGTTTGATATAAAGTCATCATCATTACCTGAAGTTTATAAAGAAAGGTTATTGGTGCTAAATGATCACCGTATTTCAGAAGAAGGAGTCGTTATTATCAAGGCTCAACGATATCGTAGCCAACTGAAAAATAGAGAAGATGCGCTCGACAGGCTCCGAGATCTTGTCAGAAGCGTAATCGTTTCCCATAAACTACGGCACTCGACGAAGCCAACAAAAGGCGCTCAGCAAAAGCGTTTAGAGAACAAAACTAAACGGGGGCAATTGAAATCGTTAAGAAGAAAGGTTGATGACGAGTAGTTGCGCCATCAAAGAATTCCTAAACTGATTCACCACCCATTTCCGCTCCCGCACGAGAAACGACTTTCCGGATTCTTTCCCTTTTACTTCTTATTCAGCCCTTCCCTAAAGTCCTTGCCCATCTTGAAAAACGGTAACCTTTTCGCCTCCACTACCGTTTTTACGCCTGTCTTGGGGTTCCGGGCCTCGTATCCTTCGTAGTTTCGTATGGTA
>JBKQRG010000161.1:0-14555 GCA_052144015.1 Desulfomonilaceae bacterium | reverse complement strand
CGCCGTATTCAGTGATCAGTTCAACCAGGTCCTGTTCGGACATGCGGTTCCGATTGAACGCAATGTTTCTGATGGCTCTCACCTGTGCTTGAGTGGCTTTAGACCCGTCACCGTTGGACTTGTCGTTCGCCGGTTTTGCTTCAGGTTTGTTGTTTTGATTTTCCTCCGGAAAGGCGGGCTTGCTCTCTTTGCCTGTGGTTTGTTCTTGTTCCGGCTCTGTAGCCGCAACGTGTGAGACCTCTTCTGCGCCGGTGAATTCGAGCCCGAATCCGGCAAATCTCAGGGCACGAGCAATAGACCGTGTTTCGGCCAATTCTACAAGGCTTTCTGCCAGCCTTGCATCTCTCTGGCTGTTTGCTGTGCCATAGCCTACGAACTGTCCCTTATTCGTTGTGGCAGAGCATTTGAAAATGGCATACTGCCCGTCCCAGTTCACCATCTCGGTTTGGAGGCTGAGTGTCTCATTTCCTTCATGCGCCAGCCTCAAACGACCGACAATGATTGGAAATATGCGGGTTTGCCACTCATTGCCGACCTTGACTTTTCGGCTGACCAGTTCGTCTTCTCGGAATCCATTCGTTCCCATTTTGGCTCTCCTTTCTTGATGTATTCTGTTTGTCTTTAGATTTAAGACGGGCGTGTGTGCGGGCGCAGTGAAGAATATGCAGGTGATTGGCGGGCGCTAGTTGATCGGATTATTTAAGCAGGTAGCGATTTCCTTGACTGGAAGCCACAATCGCCTTTGAAGCGCTATCAGAGATTCTTACCAGGGAGTTGCACACCGTGTTCAGCTCCCAAGGGGAAAGCACGAATTTGTCCTGTCTTAGCCTCCGTTTTCGCACTCTTCCGTCTTTATCGTACCACTCAGTCAACTCTGTTCGTTCGTATTGCATCGTCTTTTCCTCATCTTGTTTGCCGCAAGGCTAAGGCAGTCGGTACGGATTGCGTTTGAAAATAAGGGCGAGTGTGAGCTTGCCCAACAAAAGCGCCGCAGTCCAACCCAATATGGTGCAATCCGTGGCACTGAGGCTAATCCTCTGCTGCGTCTTCACTTTCTTCAACAGCCGTCCATCTTGATAGTATGGATGTTCCGAATTCCATCTGAACGTGGGCATTCTTGTGCCTCCTTTCGTGTGTGTGACGCATTTCTTTTGATCAGGTCAATCCCTCAAGGAGAGACCCTCTAACCCTTAAATATATATGATTCTGAGGGGATATGATTACGACGGGGGTTGCGTGTCCACAATGTTGCAAAAACGCCCATACCTTGTACTTCCCGAGTTCCGGAAGATCGTTTAGGATTGATCTGGTAAAGCCTGGAGGGACTTATCAGCAAATAAAAGGATGGGGATGTCGGTTAAGTGATGGATGAAGATGGGCGCAGGAACAACTCGGTTCAGCGAACGAAAAATCACTCAGGATCGGCAAACTTGATTTAGGTCGATCTGAGCCCCTATTAAGGCGGCTCTCTCAATAGGAACCACCGCAAGCACGGGATTGATATTGTCACATAGCACGGACTTTCCTATCAAGGCTTTGGACAAATCTTGATGATGCCCTAATGGAAGGCTTCATCCGCAGGTCCCTCAGCCCTCGTCCAACACCTTCCGAACCGTCTTCAACATGTCCCTCAACTGAAAAGGCTTGCTGACGAATCCTCTGGCTCCGGATTCAACGGTCTCCTTTTTCTTGCCCTCGACAGCAGCCCCACTGGAAATGACGATCTTGGCCTCGGGATTGATTGCCAGAATCTCCTCAAGACACTTGTCGCCTCCCATCTCAGGCATGATGAGGTCTAAAATCACCAATGAAATCGTTTCGCCTTCTCTCAGGTACAAGTGTACAGCCTCCGGCCCGCTCGCAGCGGTTAGTACCGTGTATCCAGCTTTGGTGAGGAACGTCTGCCCCAGATCCCGTATGAAATCCTCGTCATCTACCAGCAGGATTGTTTCAGTTCCGCCGCGAGGGGGTACTTGCACTCCCTCGGCTTCCCTTCCCATTACATCTTCCTTCTTCGCAGGCAGGTAGATTTTGAAGGTAGTACCATGGTTTGGCTCGCTATAGCAGGTGATATGACCGCCATGTTGTCGGATAATGCCGTACACCATCGAAAGCCCGAGGCCGGTGCCTTTCCCAAAACCTTTAGTGGTAAAGAAAGGCTCAAAAATATGCTGCAATGTTTCCTCGTCCATACCGTGACCGGTGTCCGAAACAGTCAACATCGCGTAGTTACCGGCGTGCATTTCAGGGTACGATCTGCAAAATTCCTCGTCCAAAGTGATGTTGGCCGTAGCAATAGTCAGCTTGCCTCCTTCGGGCATAGCGTGTTCCGAATTTACTGCCAGATTCATCAAGACCTGACCGATCTGGTCGGGATCGGCCTCGACGGCAGCAAGGTCGCCTTCAAGATGCAGCTCAGTCTTGATCATTTTCGGAATAGTACGACTCAATAACTTCTGTATCCGTGCCACTTCGTCATTCAGATTAATGGGGCGAGGGTTGGTATCCGCTTTTCTGCTGAAGGCCAAAAGGTTCCGAACCAGTTCCGCTCCTCTGAGTCCTGCCTCATGTATCTTACGGAGGTCTGAGTAGCCGGGGGCTTTTTCGTCCATTTCCATGAGGAGCAGCTCGGAGTACCCCTGGACAACCGTTAGGAGGTTGTTGAAGTCGTGGGCAACACCTCCGGCCAAGATGCCGACTGCCTCCATTTTTTGGGCCTGAAGAAGCTGCGTTTGAAGATTCTTCTGATCCGTAGTGTCTCTGATGAATCCCCGAGAAATGAGGATTTTTCCAGCCTCGTCCTGTTCAATTCGAGTCGAGAGAAGACAGTCGAGCTGCCGTCCATCTTTCCTGACCAGTCTGAGCGGATAGTCCTTGACAAATCCCTTGGCTACTAGTGCCTCATGGTAGCGGGGGCGTTCGGCCGGGTCTGCGTACGTCTTGATGACACTATGTCCTAATATCTCGTCTTTCTCATAGCCGAATAGATCGAAATATGCTTTGTTGGCGCCAACGAGCGTGCCGTCCTCCGTAACCATGAAGAGAGCATCTAGCGAATCTTCAAATAGGGTTCGATATTTCTCCTCGCTCTTCCGCAAATCCTCCTCCGCCTGCATGCGTTCCGTAACGTCCCGTAGGACGTTAAGTGTGGCGGGCCTTCCTTCCCACTCGATCAATGTCACGCCGAGTTCAACCCAAAGGGGATTTCCATCTTTCCTCAGGAGGCGAAATTGGTACTCTGAGGCATGTTCTAATGCGCCTTTAACCCTCTGCTTGTGCCTATCAAGAACCATGTCCGCGTCTGCAGGGTGGATAATTTTGGTGAAGGGCTGTTCGGCTAGTTCGTTCAACTCGTAACCTGTCAACTGGGTCAAACGATAATTAGGGGACTTCAAAAGCCCATCTTGAGCCACATAAATGGCATCGTTGACATTTTCAACAAGCAGTCGGTACCGTGCTTCACTCTCCCTCAGAGCCTCCTCAGATCGTTTGCGCTCGGTGATGTCTCTGTTGGATGCACGCCTCCCTAACGACTGCCCTTCTTTTCCATAGACTGCCTGGCAGGCGTGGTTAATCCAGCGTACCTGTCCGTCCCGACGGATTATTCTGAAATCCACAGAATATGAGGACTCTTGATTAACCTTCCGTGCCACATGAAAATGGTTCATCATGTCGTCCAGGTCGTCCGGATGGACAATCCTTTCCATCAGGCTTGGGTCATCAAGAAACTCTCTGGCTGAGTAGCCAGTTACCCGTTCACAAGAAGGCGAGACGTATAGAAGCTTGCCTTCCGGGTGCATCCAATACTCCCAGTCATAGGTGAAATCGGCAACGGTCCTAAAACGTTCCTCGCTTTCCTCCAATGCTTCCTCAGACTCTTTGCGATCCTTTGCTTCCTGACGAGCTGCGCCTAGTGCATCATCGAGTCCCTTCAGGGCAAGCCATATAGCTGGGACCGCCAGACAGAGCCAATACATCAGATTAAGCAGAGCCGCCAGTGGACGCATCGGATAATAGGGGGAGAGATTAAAGCCTAGGCTTGGCAGCGCAGCGAACCCGAGGCTGGTGGCTGCACTGACAAGTGCTACAACAAGAGCGGCGTGCCGCCCCAGCAGCATACCGGCCATGACGGTCAGAGCAATGTAACCACCCGACACAACCGTATTCAATCCCCCGGCAGGCCAGATCGACACTGTTATAACACACCAGAATCCAGAAACGAGAACTGCGCTGGCGAGGGAAATGCGATCACGTCGGGCTAGAATCTGTGAAATCAACAGGATAGCGACCAATATAAGCGCGGTCATAGCCGTTGCCGCTTTTTTTTCATAGATGAAGATCGTCCCGAAAAACATCACTCCAGTCAGCGCCCATACCGATATTGAGACGGCATTGAATGTCCCATAGGCGCGAATCTTGTCTTCCTTGTCGTGAGGGGCCGGAGCCGACAAAAACCGTTTCGTGTATTCGAGCATCGGGTTTCCTTCCTGAGGCGATGGCCGAGCATCTAGCATAGCGAAGAGAGGAAACCGCTTTTCAGCAGCGCCGATGCCGCAGCAACAGATACGGGCACATCCTCGTCAGGTTACTCAAAAAGTGTGCCCGCTCCTGCCATTTCGGAGGTTTTGGAAGCAGCGGAACGGTCGCAGGATGGTTCCTCTGACCCGACAAAGGCAAAATCCTCATCCTTTGACAAAAATCCTGTTTTCTTACGGCGTTGAGTGTACCTTTCTGCTCACCCCCAGTCAAGAACTGTCTGTAGTCCCTCCTGAATCAACATCTTCCACGATTACCAACCCTTTCTGCTCTCTTTAGAAAATCGCTCAGAATTGATTACACGAAGCCGAGGAGCCAAAATGGTCCATCCCGTGTTGGCTAGGAACGCTGATCGGCGGTATCGGCGTCTTAGAATTCGGTCTTTCTTTCGGTCTCACTTGAAAAAACAATCGTTCCGCCAATGCGATCCATCAAACCAAAATCGAGGAACAATGCGACTTTTGCCATCCTATCCTTAAATATGAAAACCTGCTGGGATGGTTTGCGTGAACTTCTTATAATTCCCTGCCCAAGGATGGGATGACAATCGGCGATCCGACGGATGCACAAGTGCAATTGTCGCCGATCAATGGACAACCGTCTTGGGATTATTGGCGCAGTGGCTGGGTATCTGGATTGGATAAAGAAGCCGGAAGGCCAAGAAACGCTTTGGATCTGATAATTCTGAGCTAGCCAACCAGCATGTACCGCAGCAATAGGACAAGAATGGCGAAAGCTGCAGCACGTAGCAACCACCGCCAGAAGAATGAACCGCCTACCCGTTGGCGTTCAATTTCCTGCATGGCGTGAAGAGCCTGTTTAGAGTCCTTCTGATGTTTCCGCAGTTTGTCAATTGGAATTCCTGATATCAATCTCTCGCCTCGTTCGGCATTTGTGCGCTGCGGCTCACGGCATTTAGGCACTATTGAAACCTTCTTATCTTCAATAGGGGGTGTTATTGCAGTGCTGAATATACTTTGCCGTAGGCGACTAGGTCAACATGATTCCCCGCCCAAGGATAGGATCACCTCTGGCGGCAGCATTTTCCGCAGCTACCACCTTGCCTTAGTTACCCAAGTCATGAATATCTGACAGACATTTAACCTGCCTGTTACTGGTTTGCAGAGAGACGTTTACTGTCTTTCACCAAATCAAGGGAGGTATCTTTTCATGAAATACTACGGAATCAATGCAACTGCCCATCAAACAGGCATAACAGAGTCAACGCTGCGCAGATGGGAATCTATGGGTTTTTTCACTGCTGATCGTGTGTTTCTGGGTGACAACGAGATGAGAATGTACTCGGATCAGCTCGTTGATCTGCTCAGGCGAGTAAAGAATGTGATTGACTCAGGCATGCTGGTACGGGCGGCTTTTGATTTTTTGAACGAAGAAGAATAATCCGGGTTGAGATGTCCTCGTTTTCGAAACCGATGTCCTTGATGGACCGAACAAAAGTCCGCCACACAGTTACGGTTCTTTACGAGACGAGGTTCCCCACGCAAGGCTCTACTCAGAGGGGCGCTTTCCTTGGCAATTGATGAGATAGTATTTTGTTGCCCAGAGGCTCGGATAGGCGACCCCATCTTCGTTTAAGGACGGCATGTCAGTTGACCAGGAGGGGGATCGTGAAGTATGCTATTGGAGCGGCAAGAAACAGTCTTCCGCGGTTGCTGACTCATACTGCACTCTTCAAAACTCGTGAGTGTTGGCATCGACTTTCGAAACGAGGAGATTCCCTTTGCTGAAAAAAAGCGTTGTGGGCGTGATCGGCATTTCAGTGGCTGCGGTTCTTATGAGCATCTCGGTGAAATATAAGAATGAGAATGCCAAGGTTGCACAAGCTGCATTAGATGGGAAGCTCGGAGAGGTCGAATGTCTCCTGACAGGAGGCATGGAGGTGAATGCCAGAGCTTCACAAAATCTCACGGCGTTGATGGCCGCATCCAACAAAGGCCACACCGAGATAGTCAGGAAACTGCTCGAAGCCGGAGCTGACGCTAACATCGCGAGCGATAACGGTGGGACCGCACTTATGGACGCATCTTGGAACGGCCATCTTACAGTGGTAAAGCTGCTGCTGGCCAGTGGTGCCAGCGTCAATGCGCGGGACAAAGCAGGGACTACGGCCCTTTTGGGCGCGGCTCGCCAGGGCCGCACCGACGTGGTGAGCGCATTGATTGGAAGCGGGGCTGATCCGGATGCCAAGGACAATGATGGCAAAACCGTGCTGATGACTGTTTCTTTCGGTGGATCCACTGAAATGGTCCGATGGTTGCTGGACAAACGAGCCGATCCAAACGCAGCGGACAAGAAGGGTTTCACCCCTCTGATGTATGCGTCGCTGAAGGGGCGCGTCTCAGTGGCAAACCTGCTCCTGGAAAAAGGGGCTGATGTCAATGCCGTCGAGAAGTCAGGCGGCACCGCTCTTATGGTGGCTTCACATGAGGGTCAGGCTGAAATGGTCAAACTACTTCTGGAGAAGGGGGCCGATGCAAACATTAAGGAAAAGACTGGGGAAACGGCCTTGTCCCTGGCCTCATCGAAGAAGCATGAAGACGTGGTGCGACTGCTAGAGGGGAGCAAGCCTCAGCAGTAGCCGAAACGGCCTCTGAGCCTCCTACAAACTCTTATAGCCCCCGACCTCGACACCAATGGCTCGCAGGCAGCGGAAAGGCAAAGAGACGCGGGAGTAAATCAGGATGGACTTAAGAAACTTGTTTGACCAAATTGTAAACAGAATGGAGCGTGCAAGGGAGAAAGAAATAAGGCCAGAAATCAGTCCTTCCCCCGGTGAATGTGCCATCACGATCCCTTATAGTCCTCTGCATCGAAGTATGCGTTAAGCAAAATAGGGATTAATGCTCGCATAACTTATGTTTATAGTTGGAGGACTGAGGCAAAGAAAGGAATCTTTGTATCCGCCGCCCTGTGCCCTTCACCTAAATATTAAATATGTATGTTTGTGTCTGTTTGGCGTGAGTAATATGCTCGCGGGATGATTGGCTGTGGTCATCTCTTCCTTTTAATAATTGATTCTTGTGAACAGCCACGATCCCTATAACACACGGTTCCACACGTGCTTTTTTGGTTGAGGATCAGGAAAACCCCACTTGGCGCAAAAGAAGTTGGCATCCGCTTGATATGAATGATATTGTGAATCGGCAAGGAGGCAAGGGAACTAATAAACAGTCTCTGTTTGCTGTTTTGTTCAGACCGTGTGATCGTTGTTAAATATCAGCTCCGCAATTACTGAACAGGGAAAGAGTGGAGGAATAGTGGAGCCCTTGCTCGAGAAGATCTCAAAGGTCCGAGATTCGGCAGCACGTTTCTACGCTGTTGATCTCCATGTGCACTCACCCTGCAGCTATGACTGGGACAATTGCGGCCCTACGGAGGGGAGTCGAGATTCCACTCTGGATCGAATTCCAATTGGCGGGCAAATCCCAGAAGAATCTGTAGTCGCCTACCGGACTGCTATCTCACCATCCAAACGTAGCCTTGTCGCCATTACGGATCACAATCGATCATGTTTTGCAGAGGCGGTTGCTGCTAAGAACAAAGATTCGGAATTGTGTGTCCTTCCTGGAATTGAACTCACTGTGACTCTCAATAAGGCCCCTCTCATTCGCGATGTCCGCATCCACGTGCTAGCAATCTTTCCGGAGGACACACACCATGAAGCAATTGCGCGTGTGCTCCCATCTGGCACTGGTCCAGAAGATAAGCGAGATCCACATCAGATGTTCTGCTACGAGTCAGCTGACGCCCTGATTAGCTGCATACGAGCGGAGGGCGGTCTGGCGATTGCAGCCCACATCGAAGGCGCGAACGGCCTGCGGGGTGTCTACAAGAACACCGCTGAACTGCTGCTCGAGCCCATCGGTGGCTCACCTGAGGCGCAGCAAGTACTGAGGATGCTCGGAGACCAAGTGAAGGATGAGCTAGCGAAGTTCGATGCAATTCAGGTAAGGCCGACTACCGATACTATTCACTATAAGGGGCCAGAGGGAAACCTACGCGTTCCACTCATCGTAGCCAGCGATTGCCATAAGGTCACAGAATTGGCTGAACCTCATGATGCGAAATATTCCTATGTGAAAATGGCAGTACCCTCGTTTGAAGGACTCTGCCAAGCACTCAAGTTTCCGGATTTGCGAGTACGTTTCGCCACTGGGCTACCGCAGGCGGCACCGCCACGGTTACTTGGCTTGCGTATAGTCGGTCACAAAGGCTCAGATAATACGTTTTTCAACGACACGGTTCTCGGGTTCTCTGACAATCTGACATGCCTAATAGGACCGAGAGGCAGCGGTAAGAGCGCCGTCATAGATGGTCTCCGTTACCTCATGGGGTACAACAGAACATTGGATCAGATTCGGAAGGTCTCCGACCAAGTCGTCGAACGTCAGCGGCATACTTTGGAGAAGTCCCGCATAGAGGCTCTGTATCTGACCGGAGACCGGCACACCTATAAGCTCATGGCGACCTACGATTCCCGTGAGAGTTACGTTACCGAGGTATATGACATGGATGGTAATTCCCTGAATATCGAAGACGTGTCGGCCTCGGGGGAGTTTCCCTTGAATCTCTTTGGATGGGGAGAACTTGAGCTTCTCGCTGAGAACCCGGAAACGCAACGGGAGTTACTTGATCGGTTCATCCCTGAGGTGGCAGCCCTTAAAGATGCCAAGAGCGATGTCCTTCTGAAACTCGAAAGAAATAGGCAGGCTTGCATCGAGAAAGCCAGTGAGATGGACGGCTATTTCTCAGATATCGCTCTTGACTTCTTGAGGCTCGAAGAGTTCAAGACCGAATACGACAAACTGAACACCGAGGAGATAGAAGCTGTCTTTTCCAAGATGGATTCCATTAGGGCGAAGCGTCGCATACTGAATAACATCAGGCAGGAACTCCGACAGCACCTGGATGAGGGGGACATCTCCTCGTCCCTTGAGCTCAGCAGATATTTTGACGATGATACCCTGAAAGAGTGGGCCGAAGCCTTTTGCGAGCAACTTAAGCCCGATCAGATAGATGCGTGGATGCTGGAGGTGAATCGACAGCACGAGAGCAAGATCAAGGCGGCCATGGACATTGTGGCGGTAGAAGACGGGAGGCTCGCTCGTCAAGAAGATGCCGCAGAGAAGGAGATCCAGGCTGTCATCGGTGAGGACCAGGCAATAACGGGAGACCTCCGTAATCGTGCCAAACTGCGCTACGAGGCAGCTTCATCGAACAGGAACCAATATGCTCAGATCCACGATGAATTGGAGAATTTGTTTTCAGCACGCAATACTCTCCTTGGCGAGCTCGACGATTGTGACAAGCTCATCTTTGCGACCCGCAACAAGGAAACCACACGCATAAGTGAACAGATAAGTATTGTAGAAGATGACGGCTACCAAATCGATCTCGTGCTGACTCAGCAAGCCGACCGAAGGACATTTCTCTCCGCGCTGCCTAATTGCGGGCTAAGCTTCTACGGAAACTGGAAGGCCGCAAAACGCCCAGAGATTATCGCGGAGAAACTGACCCCCCAAACCGTGGCACAGGCGATCATGAGTGGCGACGTTGGTGCCTTCGATGGCCTGTGTGCCAGGATCGACAGCCAAGATTACGCCATGAGAAAGGTTGATGCCGAACACCTGGTTGCCGACAATAGACCTTTCAGCGAGCTTGAAGGACTCGGAATGAGGCGTTTCGATCCTACCAAACTCGATATTATCCTTCGAATACAGGAAATCCCCGTAGATGACGACTTTTTTATTAGGTTGGGTGGAAAACCGATTCAATATTGCTCACCTGGCCAAAGATGCAGTGCCATGCTGCCTCTCGTGACACTGACTTCACAGGCACCCCTGATCATCGACCAACCGGAGGACAATCTTGATAACCGCTTGGTGTCGCGCGCGTTGTTTAAAATTCTTGCCCGCTTGAAAGAGACTCGCCAGATCATCCTGGCAACACATAATCCGAACATCCTCGTGTCGGGCGATGCCGAGCAAGTACTACTTCTTGATGCGGATGGTAACCTGGAGAATTACGGCTGTATAGACAACCCAGCAATCATCGAATCCATTCTCAGTCTTATGGAAGGCGGCGCGGAGGCCTTCCTTCGTAGACAAACAAAATATGAGCGTTTCCTATAGGCGCACCGGTTCGTGGGCTAAAGGACGAACGGGGAGATTCACTCCTGAGCTTCCACTGGCCATGAGGCAACCAATTATAATGACAAGATTATCATTATTCTTTTTTTGATTCCTGAGAACCTCCCAGATCCTTAGGGTCCACAACAGCATATCAAGCTACCTATTCGGGTTCTCTATCGATAAGAGTCAGTAATTACTATCGGAAATCAGTCGATCCCGCCCATCGAATCGATGGCGTTGCGAAAAGAATCCTCGCGAAAAATTGATGGCTCACGCGGCGTTTTTCCTATCCTATCCCACATCTCAAACCCAGTTGGCATTTTTCTGGGGTCCTTTCGCATTAACTTTATATTAAGACCTACCCAACGATGGGATGAATTTTCTGTCGTTCTTGTCTTGCGAGACACGCTGCTGGCTTCAGAAATACTACTTCTGCCAAAGACTGCGCAGAATCAACCGCTTCTCCCGATCACCCTTTAACCTCCCTGGTTGATTGGTTAGAAGAGCGAAATCTCGCTTTCAGGATCAACAACTCTATCAGGAGGAAGAAAGACATGATTTTGAACGGAATCAACGAGGTTGCACGAGAAACTGGAATTCATCCCTCCAGCTTACGTCGATGGGAATCACTCGGTTTCCTAGCTCCAGGGCGCATATCATTTGGAGAAACCTGGGTACGGGTCTATTCTGACGAGGACGTGGAACTGCTCAAACGAGTGAAGCGACTGATGGACGAAGGTTACAAGCTCAGAGCCGCATTTGAACGCCTAAGCAACGAGGACTGAAAGAATTTCAGATCGAGCTTGAATGGCAGCTTATTTTCTACCGAACCTTGATCTCAACAGGCATAGAGATGGTGTAGCCGAAACTGGGGACAGGAAAGCTGGTCAGCATTGCAGATTCGATCAAATTAACGGCACGGTCTATCTCTTCTTTGGGGACGCTCACATACAGGGCATCGTGTAACTGCAAAACGATCCTGGCCTTCATCTTCCTTTGCAGCAGTTCACCATAAAGGCGGACTTGAGCTTGTTTGATCAGGTCCGCAACCTGACCCTGCAAAAGGAAGTTCACCGCTCGACGCTCCTCTCCCTGATCTTCAACCAAAGATAGGTCAAACATCCGCCGTCTTCCCAGGGGAGTTCGGAGAAAGCGGCCAGCGATGCCAAACCGCTTGCCTTGCTTCGTCAGGTCGGCAATGACCCGCTGCTTCCACTCCCAGACTCCAGGATAAATCCCATAAAAAGCCTCGATCACGGCTACTGCTTGATCTTCGCTTATCCGGAGCTGCATCCCCAGAGACTGAGCCGACATCCCATAAGACATGGCGTACATGACGGTCTTGCTGTTGTCACGGCTAATGCTCGTGTTCAGAAACTGACTCAACCAGCGGGCGGTGATCCGGTGAAAATCCCGGTCTTCGCTCCACAACGTATAGAGAGAACCCAAGTGCTTAGGCCGGACCTCTTCCATTTCCGGTGGTCCGTCATCGGCGAATATGCCGCAAAGGGTTGGATCTTCGGACAGCACCGCCAGCAAACGGGCTTCAGCCTGGGCATAGTCCGCCTCCACCATCACGTGGCCTTCATCCGGCAGAAGGTAAGCCTTGCGGTTATGACGGCTGATGGCCTGGAGTGGCGGATTGCGCACTGCGAGCCTCCCAGTACTTGTTGAGCATTGCGAGAAGGTCGCGTGGACAAAACCATGCGGAGTTTGCGCGGCTGTCCTGATAAATCCAGCATTACGTGCAATCTTCCGATACCTGGCAATATAAGGGATTGCCCGGTTCAAGGTGGCAAATTGCCACAAAGTGTCGTCACTCATGCCGCGACCCTGCAAATCCGCTCCACAACTCCGCACAAGAAACTGCTCCACGTGATCGTCGCTCATTGGGTTAAAGTGAGGAGACCCACCAACAGATTTTGAAATTCCGTCCCGGAGATAATCCAGCACCCGCTCAACGATTCCAACCATCTTGGTTGCGCGCTCTTGATCCACGCGGATGCCCCGGCACTCCATGTCCAACAGTGCCGGTATGAGGGGCAGTTCAATCTCACGGTACAACCGTAGGAGGTCTTCTCCGTCAGCAGTTTGGGAAAGCACCAGTACCATCGTGTCCCAAAGACGCCAAATGTACCGAGCATCCTCCCATAAACGCCAGTACAAGCCATCTGCCGGATCTTTGTCCAACAGCCATGTCTCAAGCCTCGGATATGGCTCGTCCAAATACTTGAGCACGAGATTCTCAAGCAACAACGAGGTTTCTACATCGCCTTCAATCTCTCCTTCGATCCGCTCTGGAGGGTCCATCAGGTATGCGAGCAGGTACGTGCAAGAAAATCGCTTAATATTATTATATAAATGTATGTTCACTCCATTACGTTCGTACACAGGCTTCAACCACCCCTTCAGATCGTGAGTTACGATCCTTACCGGCGCATCCATAACTAACGTATCAAGAAATTTGTCATGCTCTTCTGGAGGTAGAGCCGTACAGAAGGGAGCCTGGTCAGGAGCATACACGCCCATTAGGACGGTACCGGCATCTTTACCGTAGGGTATGATCAATGGGTGAGGTACGGCCAGTGGAGCAGTGATGCTAGCTTGGATGCACCAATCCAATGCTATATTAAAACCCGTAATTACTTGCATATATTTATTATTCTGTTTGTTGTCGCTCATGTCTTTCTAGTGGCCTGGTCTCCACAGGTCTATTCACTCAAGCTTAGTCGCGTCAATCATTACCTTGCTGGTGAACATTCTATGAGTCGTAACCAAACCCGATGATATTTCTTCAGCCTCTCCACATCTTTTTCCGTCAGTGAATCGAGCCTTTTTAGGTCCATGTTATCCTCGAGATCCGCTATTTTCACCTTTCTGGACAAGGGGTTCGCTTGCGCTCGTTCAATGAATTCGTCATAAGACTCGTCCTTTCTCCAAGTGAGGCAATCAATCGCTTGCAAAATCTCTTCGGAAACACCCATGGTTGCAAGATCGTGTAGACTTAAGGAGGAATCTTCCACCACGTCGTGCAAAACGGCCACAATCATTTCTGTTTCGGTACTCATCTTGAGCATGACTCTGAGAGGATGAAGAATGTATGGCATCCCTGACTTGTCTCGTTGTCCTTTATGAGATTTTGCCGCTAATGCTATGGCTCCTTCCAAATCCATATCTTGCCCTTTCTTTTCTCCCGCGCCGGAGTCTGCCTTATTGATAAATGAAAACCTTTTTTGGAGGCCGCAACAGGGAACGGTTTGATGCTCAGATAGTCATTGTTCAGGTGAGCCGAAAATTTCTGTGTATGAACACTCCTCTTTTTCGGTTGTTCCGAAGCGGTACATGGAACCATCAGGCCGCACCACATACACCATATCCTGAATACCAAAGGGTGGTTGCCCTGCCGAGTACTCTGTAGGCTGTAATTCTTCTAGTTCAATGAGCCGCTCTTGTGCTGCCCGAATTGCATCTTCTTCCGTTTCATACGCTCCCTCGATTTTGTAGAAATGCCCATCGAAAGTGTCAAATCCGGCTAATTTCCACGATTTCATCATCATCTCAGGCTCTCGTTTGCTTTTTTTTCTCCCACGTCGGTCTATTCCTTCATGCAAACTAGTAAACACCTGCACGTATTTATTATGGGTAATTAATCACAAAATTATTAACAGGTTGTTAAGCCTTCTAAAGGCTCGCCGCAGAACCGTTCAGGGGGTCAAAAGACAAGGGTGAGATCTAATCCGACTATTGCGAAACTGTCATTCGTGTACATGTCGAATTGCCCAGTGAGTTGCCCGCTGTCCTTCCTGATGAATTGGCCGTAAGACTCCTGGGACGTGTAGCGTCCGTGAACTCCCGCAAAAACGAAGC
>JBKQRG010000160.1:0-13179 GCA_052144015.1 Desulfomonilaceae bacterium | reverse complement strand
ATTGTCAAAAATAGAAGGGGGTCCAATCAAATGATACCTAAAAAAATACTTTTCTGTACTGATTTCTCAGATAACTCCCGACCCGCGCTGGAATACGCTGTAGATTACGCAAAAGTATTTGGCGCTGAACTGATGGTCCTACATATCATTAATTCTTCCCAAATCGGGTACCCGTCCCTGGAAGAAGGGGTTCCTGTGGACATAAGATCCGCGCTTGACAGTATTCAGCAGTCAGTTTCCAAAGCACTTGAGCTCATCACAAACGAGTGCTCAGAGATCCGCAAAATAAGTACACACACGTGTGTCGGAAGTCCAGCTTACGAGATAGCCAGATTCGCGGATGAAAATTCAGCAGGTCTCATAGTAATGGGCACTCACGGATGGACCGGGTTCAAACATCTTATCATGGGGAGCACAGCGGAAAACGTGGTGAGAACGGCCGACTGCCCTGTTCTGACGGTGAGATCAGCCCGCAAATCCTGATATTAGAGCGATATCCTTTCTCGCAATTCTTTCATCAAACCCCTCAAGTTTTCAACGGCAACCGGAACAGACGGATAGCATTTGCCGTTGTCACTCTTGAAATTTCTTCAACAGAGACTTTCCTGATTTCAGCCACTTTTCGTGCAGTATGCACAATAAAAGCCGGCTCATTATTTTTTCCTCTCAGCGGCTCCGGCGCCAGGAATGGGGCATCGGTTTCCAGTAATATTCTATGCTCCGGAACAGTGCTGAGAATCGTCCTAAGCGTATCGTTTTTCTTGTATGTTACAGTCCCTGGAATTGAGATATAAAAGCCCAGACCCAGTGCGCGATCAGCATCTTTTTGATCGCCGGAAAAACAATGGATAACACCGCCGGCGTTAAATGGAGCTGCTTTTTCAAGCATATTCAGACCTTGCTCATACGCGTTCCGAAGGTGAATGACAACCGGTTTCGAAAGTTTTTTCGCAAGTTCCAATTGATCTGCAAAGACGGTTGTCTGAACCGATCGAGGTGACAAATTTCGGAAAAAATCCAAACCAATCTCGCCGTACGCGACTACCTTAGGATGCTTTGATAATTTTTCCATGATTGTAAACGTGCCCGCATGGACCTCGTTGGCATTATGCGGATGCACTCCGATGGACACGAAAACTCTCTCAAAGCGATCCGCGATTTCCAGCGCCTTTTCCGCGTCCGAAATACGTGTTCCTACAGTGATAACGGCGATAATTCCGGCTTCTGTTGCCCTTTCCAGCACTCCAACTGAATCCTGGACCAGAGGTTCCAACTCAAGGTGCGCGTGTGAATCAATAAGGCTTTTGGTCATTATTTCTTCCGAAGGGGAATGTCCGGCGAATGCACATCCTACACGGATATACGAAGCTCAAGTCCGGTGATGTAATGATTGGAATTGAGACGGCTGATGGATCTATTCCTAACGGGCTAGTGGACGTACTTCCCAGGTTCATGAAAATTGGGCTGGGACATGACGCCTCTCATGATCTCAGGCTCTATAATGCTCATTCTAGTCTGGTCATCGATTTTGCTTTCGATGAATGAAACTAAATGTTCAAAGTCTCTTTTTGTAATTACAGGAAAATGGTCTGCGGGATCCGAAAGAACATAGTCCAATGCGGTAAAATTCCCGGTGTGGGGATCCACCTCACCTGAAATCTGAATTACTTCAACATTGTCACCGGCTGTACTCCGGCCTACTATAGCTAATCCCCGAGAGCGCGAGAAGTACAATATTGCCAATTTGTAGACGCCTGGCGACTGAAACAACTCAAAGGGATTCATAATGTGGCCCCCATTTAAAACAGGCACCTCAAAACGTCCTACGATTGCTTAATTTTTCACAAATCTAACAAGGGCTCGATACGATGTCAAGGCAGCTTATTTTCGGTGTCTTGAGCTTCGAGCTGATTTCTTATATTTTGTAAATTATACGAAAATTGTTCCGCCCGCATTTAGCGGTTTCCTTACTAAAGATATTCCATTATAACCATATTCGGCGAATCTGCCGGATGGAGGCCTTAATGAAAGAAGTCATCTTTGGCCGATGGGGCAAAACTCTTCGAGATCATCGCACATTAGACACTGAAATAGAGAGCAAAGTTGATGGGCAGTTCCCATCAGCAGAAGCATTCCCGGAGGATCTGGTTGCTCTTATGAGCGGCAAAGGCTTCCTTCAGTTCGAAAAAAAGTTCAATTTTGTTCCAATGATTCGAGAGTACATCAACCGCATTCAGACGAGCTACTGTTGTGGAAAATGCATCACGGGAATTAAGGGATCAAAGTTACTTCTCCTCACCCTCGATAAGATCATTCGCGGCGACGGAGAAGAATCTGACCTGAACTTGCTGAGTAATATGGCCGATATATTGAATGATGCTGCAAAATGTTCCGTGTGCCAGAGCGCGGGAGAGTTGTTGCGCGAGGGCTTGGTCAAATTTCATGAAAACTTTTTGGAAGCTTGCAGGTCTGGCGTGAAGCAGGACGGGATTCGTTATTTGGGCAATATTTCCGCCCCTTGCATGAATACCTGCCCCTGTCATATCAACATTCCTTCGTATGTAGAGATGCTTCTGGAACTTCGTTATGATGAGTCGCTTAAGATCATTAGAGAGGAAATGCCTTTACCTGGCGTAACGGGGCGGGTCTGCCCGGCTCCATGCGAAAAAGCGTGCAGTGTAGCCAATATGGGAGATGTGGCAATTCCAATAAAAACACTGAAGCGAGTTGCTGCTGATTATGAGTTGACGCACCATCTTCAAGCATCCATTGAAAAGGTTCCGCTGGATCAATCACCGGTAGCCGTGATAGGAGCCGGCCCGGCCGGGTTATCTGCGGCATACTACTTGAACCGATTAGGCCATCCTGTGACTATTTTTGAAAACCTTGAAGTCTCGGGCGGAATGGTCGCCGTAGGTATACCGCCATATAGGCAACCTCGAGGAGTTTTAAAAAGAGAGATAAATATAATCCAAGATCTTGGCGTCACTCTTAAAGAAGGAGCATCTCTGGGCAAAGATTTTCGGATACAGGACCTTTTTGACCAAGGCTTCAAAGCTGTTTTTCTCGGAATAGGATCTCACAAATCATTACCTATGGGATTGAAACGAGAGGACGAAGGGCTACTAGGAGTCTTCAAAGGCGGAATAGATTTTTTGCGTGAGGTTAATCTGGATCATGATGTAACCGTGGGTGACCATGTAGTCATTGTAGGTGGAGGTAATACAGCAATAGACTGCTCCAGAGCAAGCTTGCGAATGGGAGCTTCTCGGGTAAGTGTAGTTTATCGACGTTCTGAAACCGAAATGCCTGCTGATCCAGAAGAAGTGGAAGACGCTCGGGAAGAAGGAGTGGAATTTCATTTTCTGACCCAACCAGTCGAGATACTTGCTGAGAATGGGAGCATGACCGGGCTCAGATGTATCCGCATGGAGTTGGGGGAACCCGATTGGTCCGGTCGCCGACGACCTGTTCCCGTCGAAGGGTCCGAATTTGACTTAATCGCGGATACCCTGATTCCGGCAATAGGCCAAAAAACGAATTTGGGTTTCATCAATCCGGAAGACGGAATTGAAATTACTCGTCATGAAACGATAAAGACAGACCCGGATACTATGATGACGACCAGGGCGGGAGTCTTTGCAGCCGGGGACGCTGTTAGCGGGCCGTTAACAGTGGTACATGGCATAGCCGGCGGGAAAATGGCCGCAAGAATGATTCACCAATATATAACCACTGGCAAGTGTCTTCCGTCAGAGGGTCAGTGGATTCAGAATCTTATAGCTAATATAGAGAAGGATCATGGAGTCCTGGTAACGGCTAGAACACCTAGTCGTTCGGGCGGCAAGCGCCCGCAGCGAAAATTGGATGTGAACGAGAGAATAACCAGTTTCCGGGAGGTTGATTCCGGATTTACCCAGCGGAGTTCGTTCATTGAAGCCAGTCGCTGTCTGCGCTGTTTCCACTTGGTTTTGGCGGCTGTCAAGGAAACAAGGTCGAATCAAAGTGACATGTAAGCTCGTCCTGCTGACTACTGAAGATTATCAGCAAATCTGTCAACAACCCTCTTTTGTTATTAAGGAGAAAAGGTCGGATAATGACTCAAATCATAATTAATGGTATTGAGATTTCGGCTGCGGAAGGAATGACTGTACTGGAAGCGGCGAAACAGGCCGGTATTTGGATACCCACTCTTTGTTATCATCCGAAGATTAGTCCCTCCGATTCTTGCCGGATGTGCGTAGTCGAGGTAGATGGTGTAGGTCGTCCGGTGACATCCTGCAATACGATAGTGGCAGAAGGCATGCAAGTAAGGACGGACACCCCTGTCCTTAGACACATTCGGGACCAGGTGATGAAGTTGGTCCTTATGGACCATCCGCTGGAGTGCCCAACGTGTCCTGCCGCTGGTGAGTGCGAAATCCAAAATCTGACGTACAGACTGAATGTCTATGGTTCCGAGTATCCTGTAGAAAAGCGCAGTCTACCTGTAGTACGCGACTGGCCTCTAATAGAATATAATCCAAACCTCTGCATAACCTGCCTTCGATGTGTAAAAGTATGCCACGAAGTCATAGGAGCAAGCGCTCTGGCTTTGAAAGATGTCGGTTACGAAGCCAGGATCGATACTGCTGATGGAAAGCAACTTAATTGCGACTTCTGCGGGGAATGTGTGGAAGCTTGCCCTTCGGGGGCTATGGCCACCAAAGTATCCAAACGTTGGGCCAGATCCTGGCAGCTGAGAAAAACACCCACAATCTGCCCTCTTTGTTCTGCGGGTTGCAGAATAGAAATGAATGTCAAAGACAACAGCATCTTCCGGATAACGACGGATATTGATAGCCATAATAAAGGATCTTTATGCGTTGGAGGTCGTTTTGCTTATGATCTCATTGAGCACGAAGATCGACTGTTGACGCCTCTGTTAAGAGATGGAGACGAGCTTAAGCCTGCTTCCTGGGAAGAGGCTATCGCTTTTACCGCGGGAAAGCTCAAAAAGATAATTGATATTTCAGGCCCCGAGAGCGTCGCCGGATTAATTTCTCCAAGACTAACAAATGAAGATTGCTATGCGTTCCAAAAGTTCTTGCGTGGCATCATCGGCACAAACAACATTGACAGCGAGGCGCGTTTCAGCTTCCTTAGGGTTCAACGCGCACTCGAGTTGACCTGTGGAGTACATGGCACAAACGGCACGTTGGAAGAGTTGCTTGACAGCTCGGCATTACTCATCATTGGTATTGACCCGCTGGAGGAAACACCGGCTCTCGCGTGGAAAATCAAGGCCGCGGCCCGTCAATATGACAGCAACGTCATAGTAGCCAATTCACGTATGACTAGTATCGACCGATTCGCCAGGATTCGGCTACCGATCCGTCCCTATGCAGAAAGTGATCTTCTTCTTGGAATAATGAAGATCATTCTGGATCTAGAACTTTGGGACACAAAATTTGTGCGGGATCAAACAACGAATTTCCTTTCACTCAAGAAGCTGCTCGATAAAATTTCGCTTAAAGGCATTTTGAGAAGAACGGGAGTTACACAAGAAGCATTGGAGGAAACGGCGCGAATTTTCGCGGAAGCGTCGAGCGCAGCCATTATTTTTGGCGGCGATGTTATCCTTCAGGAAGATGGCTTGCAATGCATTATGAACATCGTGAACCTGGCGCTTCTAACTGGCAATGTTGGACCTACCAAAACAGGAATTTATCCCATATTCGAGAAAGGGAACATCGTTGGGCTCTGCGATATGGGGAATATGCCGGAATATCTGCCCGGGTATCAGGATACGGCCAGAGTGAGAGATCTTTTTCACCGCGTGTGGGACACCGACCTTCCGTACGGCCGAGGCAAAACGGTGACCGAGATCGCCCGGGGCCTCGAGACAGGAGAAGTGAAAGCACTATTTATTGCCGGCGCGGACCCTTTGACGGACTATCCTCATTCCGGTCGGTATGCGTCTGCTTTTGAGAAAGCCGAACTGTTGATCGTACAGGATATTTTCTTAAGCCCTACTGCGCGCAAAGCGCATTGTGTATTCCCGGCCGCATCCTTTGCAGAAAAGGACGGCACGATGACAAACATTGAACACCGCATCCAGAAGCTGAACCAAGTAATACAGCCCTTAGGCGAATCCAGACCGGACTGGAGCATTTTTGAGGACATAGCAAAGGCTATGGGCCGTTCCATGGGGTATTTCAAGGCAGAGGATATATTCGCTGACATGACAGCGACAATACCATTTTACAAAGGCTTGAGATTGACGGATCTTCCATCGGACGGAAGCATTAGGCATCCATTTTCACTGGAAACGGGACCGGTCAGGAGCGGCAAGCCATACTCTTTCGCCCCGATCAGAACGGCAGAAGCTCCTGAACCGGCCGATGCTGCGGAGTATCCTTTAGAGATGATGGCTGGCCGGTCCATGTTTCATTTCGGCTCCGTTACCACGCGTTCAAAGAATCTACTGGACCTTTGTCCGAAAGGATATATTGAAATTAGCCGGAAAGATGCAGAACAGTTGGGTCTGATTGATGGCGAATCATTGGAAGTATTGTCTCCGAATGGTTCATTCATCGGGCCCGCCAAAATATCTGAGGGAATTTCTGCCGGCATGATTTTCGTGCCATCCAATTTTCCCGATATGGCTGTATATAAACTATTTAGAGAGAATACGACGGTATGCCGAGTTAAGTTGAACCGACCGGGGTAGAAGGTCACGTGATCATATCGATAAAAGAAATTTCCAGCTGAATCAGCTTGCAATTCCGAGCGACCCCAAGTAACTGTGGTATCTTTGGATAAAACCTCGATCTAGTTCAGTTGAGACAGCGAACCAACTATGTCTCATTATTGATGCCTGAGGCATTTAGCATACATTGAAATACAAGGAGGTTGTAATGAATTCCCGCAGTAGACCCAAGACCGCCGTTCTGGTCATTGATGATGAGCAGATAGTTCATGACAGTGTGCGGAGAATTCTCGAGCAAGAAGGCTATTTAGTCGATGGGGCATTCCGTGTGGATCAAGCCCTTGAGAAATTGGCAAAACAGCCGTACGACCTTGTGCTAACGGATTTAATGATGCCTGATCGTAGTGGCATGGAAGTGGTGGAAACCGTTGCCCGTGATCATCCAAACGCGGGCTTGGTGATGTTCACAGGTTTCGCCACTGTGGATTCCGCTGTGCAGTCCATGAAACTCGGCGCGTTGGACTATCTTCCCAAGCCCTTCACGCCTGACGAACTGTTGGCAGTTCTTGAAAGGGCACTTGACAAAACTCTGAGATTCAGGAGGGACCGTGAGATAGAGGAGACTTATGGTGAGGCGGAGAAAGCCTTGAGATCAAGTCTCGATTTGAAGGAGATCCTTAGCCTCATTTGTTCGAGTGTCGTGCGTTTGTTCTCTGCCAAAGGCAGCGCGGTTATACTGCAAGGAACGAATCAAATTTTGGAAATAGCTGCGTCATTCGGTTTGAGCGAAACTTATCTTACGAAAGGGATTTTGGACAGCTCGCAGAGCATGTCGGAAGTTCTTAAATCAGGAAAATCTGTCTTCATTGACGAATCGGGATTTAATACAAACCTGTGTTATCCCGAGGAGGCTCGTAAGGAAGGCATTGCTTCGATCACATCGGTGCCGTTGAAAATTGACGGCGCGGTTCTGGGTTTTCTCAGGATTTATCAAGCGGAAACACGCAAATTAGAAAATGAAGAAATGGATCTGCTTGCGAAATTCGCTGAACAAGCGGCTCGAGCCCTTGAAAACGCCATGTCATACGAAAAAGTCCGCGGAGATATACAGGCCATGAAAAAATACATTCCTGGGCCGGTTGCTCGTAAAATGGAGCAGTTCGAAAAGAAAGATTGATTTAAATAAGTAAACGGATTTGCAATAAACGCCTTTGCTCGTATCTGAACAGTTAAGATGGCCTATGAGAGACTCATCTTGAAGCGAACAGATTAGAGTGGCGCATGACTACGCAAGGCCTGCATCATTATCACAGAAGTATTATCGCCAGGAGTAAGAAACGATGGAGCAAAAAAACGGAAAAATTCTGGTGCTGGATGACGAGCAAATAGTCTTGGACAGTATTACACGAATTTTAGAGGGAGAGAAATACGAAGTTAAGACCTGCCGTAGCGGCAACCAAGCAGTGGACGCTCTGAAGGCCGGCGGATATGATGTTTTGATCACCGATTTGAAAATGCCGGGTATGGACGGAATCCAGGCCATGGAAGCACTAGCGGAAATTGATCCGGATTTATCCATGATCATGGTTACCGCATACTCAACAGTCGATTCAGCTGTAAAAGCTATGAAAATGGGTGCTGCTGATTACATAAGAAAACCTTTCACCCCCGACCAACTTGTTTCACTGGTCGACAAAGTCATGGATGATCGAAAAGCTCGTTTCGAGCGTCGGTATAGAGAAGACACTTTCGAGGAAGTCAAAAAGTCCATTTCGTCAACTCTCAATCTAAAACAGGTATTGGATCTTATCGTTCAGGGCGTGGTCAAAGTAATGAAGGTGAAAGGAAGCTCACTGAGTCTCTTAGACACAAAGCGTGAGAAATTGCGCATTTTTGCTTCCGATGGACTGAGCCGCAATTACGTTGAAAAAGGACCGCTCGATTCCTCAAAGAGCATTGGGGCGACAGTATTGGACGGAAAACATGCCTGGATCGAAGATGCTACGACCGATCTCCGGATTCAATATCCTGAAGAAGCTAGGCGAGAGCAAATTGCCTCAATTCTAAGCGTCCCTCTAATGGTTCGGAACAAGGTGATCGGTGCCCTTCGAGTTTACACTTCGGAGCGGAGAGAGTTTTCGGACGAAGAAATCAAATTCCTTTACGGATTTGCTGAACAGGTTGCCTTGGCTATTGAGAATGCCCGATCATATGAGGACGTCAAAGATGAATATGAGGCGTTGCGGGACGACTTATGGGATTATCTGGATAAGGACGGCTGGCTTTGATGTATACTTGAAAATGGATGCGCAGCATTGTAAAACGAGTCTGAGTCCTATGCAGTGTTTAAATCTGAACAGAGAACCCCTTCATTGATGCATTGACGGGTCAAACACAAGTAGGAGCTTGAACATTTCGTTTGAATTGGCTTGACGGAAGCAATCCTGATCAGACTCTCCCAGGAATTGATGAAATGGCCGAGGAGGACATCGAGAAAGCCCAACCTGAAAAGCTACATCCGATCATTCATGGAAAGCCGGATTGGCTTGAAATCGGCCTGGCGTGGATCGAGAGGTTGTTGCCAGCGTTTCTTAAACCCCGCACAGGCTTCTTGTTTTCCATAAAGAATAGGATACTGATAGGTACCCTTTCGATTGTTATCGGTGGGGTATTTTTTATTGGTGTAATTCTACAACTGACTGTCTTTCCTAAACTCCATGAAGACCCCTCGCTCATACTAAATCTAAAAATTATTCACTTCATTGTCAGTGTAGTAGTCATAGCCGTAAGCTTTCTTTTTATTGAACTGATTTCTAAGAAAATAACTCGACCCCTCATGGAACTTATCAACAGAGCTGATCAAATAAGTCGGGAGGTTGGCGGTCCCTTGACAGCCACCGAATCAACGCAAATGAATGGGGACGCTTCTACATCATATAATTCATTGAAAGCCTTAAATGAAATTGATCATTTGACTTCGTCGTTCAACAGAATGATCGCTCATCTTAAGGCCTCAGAGACGCACCTTCGCGAATCGCAGGAAAAATACCGGTTTCTTTTTGATAATGGTCCTTTCCCGATATTTGTTTTGGATGCAGAGAACATGAGAATTGTAGACATAAACGCTCGGGCCGAAGAGGAGTATAGATACTCTAGAGAACAGCTTCTCCGGATGAGCTTTATGGATCTGGGACCGGAGCGCCATCGTGAATTCACGACCGGATTACTTAAAGAATTAGCACCAATCGAGCAGATGATAATTCCGGCGGAAGGCACTCTGTATCCTGTGCTTTTGCACAAACGTCGCGATGGATCGACGTTGAAAGTGAATTTCCATGCTCGTCTGAGCCGGTATCGAGATAAACCCGCTATAATTGCAGCAGTTTGGGATGTAACCGAAAAACTCGAAAAACATGCCATGTTAATACAGGCCGGCAAAATGGCCACAGTAGGTCAAATGGCCACAGGCGTTGCACATGAATTGAACCAACCTCTGAATGTCCTCAGGCTTGGCTGTGATTACTTGGTAAAAAAGACGAAAAGCGGACAGACCCTCTCTCTCGAAAACCTTGTGGAGGTAACCGCTGAATTCAAGTCCAGCATCGAGCGGGCGTCAAGAATTATAAATCATCTTAGGGAATTCGGTCGCAAAAGCGATGAAACGATGATGTCCATGGATATCAATGTTCCGATCCAAAGCGTTTTTTCCTTGCTAGGAACTCAGCTGAGCGCAAGAGACATCCGTTGTGATCTCGACCTTGCGGAAAACCTGCCTTCGATCTTTGGAGACGCGAATCGTCTTGAACAGGTTTTTATTAATTTGGTTCTGAACGCCAGGGATGCCATCCTGGGAAAAGAAAAGGACTTACACGCAGAAGATGAAACCAAACCCAAAATAATTAGAATCGCTTCCTTCCTGGATGATCAACATGTAATAGTTACTGTTTCTGATACCGGGCCAGGCGTTCCGGACGCTTTAAGATTAAAGGTCTTTGAGCCCTTTTTTACTACTAAGGAAAGCGGAGAAGGGACCGGTCTTGGGCTGTCTATAAGCTACGGTATTATAAAAGAACATCGAGGCACGATAGAGGTACAAACAGCGCAGGAAGGGGGAGCATTATTCCGAGTTACTTTTCCTGCGCTGAAAAGGGAGACCAATGATGGCAAAAGTACTCGTGGTGGATGACGAAGAAAGCATCCGGAATATGATGAGGATGACGCTTGAACTGGATGGCCACCAGATTCTCTTGGCCGAAGATGGTCCTACTGCGCTGAAGTTATTTGAGAAAGAATCTCCGGATGTCGTTTTCTTGGACGTCAGGCTCCCCAGCATGGATGGAATAGAGGTGCTTACGCGTATTAAAGCTTTGGACCCCGATTCTGAAGTTATAATCGTCACAGGCCACGGTGATATGCAAATGGCGGTCGAATGTCTTAGGCGGGAAGCTTCCAATTTTCTCACCAAACCTCTCGGGGAAGAACTCCTCTCGATTTCTTTAAAACGATCTCTGGAAAAAGTGGCTCTCAAGAAAAAGTTGAAACAGTATACGACTAATCTCGAAACACTCGTTCGAGAAGCCAATGTCGAACTGGAACAAGCTTATGAATTCAGAGAGAATTTGATCGAGAACTCACCTGACGCTATTGTCAGTGTTCGTAGAAACGGATCTATTGTTATTTTCAACTCGGCCGCGGAAAAAATGACGGGATATAGTAAATCCGAAGCTTTGGGCAAAATGAACATCGTGGACCTTTACCGGCCGGGTGAAGCCAGGCTTGTAATGAAGGATTTAAGGTCCAAAAAATTTGGTGGTCCCGGGATTCTACAAAAACGAGAAATGGTCCTTCTGGACAACCAAGCGAATCAGATTCCTGTGTACCTTTCCGCCGCAATCCTCTACCAGGGTGGTCAAGAAGCAGGCTCAGTGGGAATTTTTACCGACTTACGCGAAATGAAAAAATTGGAAAAAAAGCTCCTCCGTACACTTCAACTTAGAGACAATCTCATTGAAAACTCTCCCAGCGCTACAATATACGTTCGGAAAGGTGGTGAAATCGCTATCTTCAATACAGCGGCGGAAAGGCTTACCGGATACAGGAAAGAAGATGTTGTTGGAAGCATGAATATTCGCAGCCTTTATAATCCCGGCGAAGCGGAACAAATTATGAAGGAGATGAGATCCCCCGAGTATGGTGGACCGGGCATTCGCCAAAGAAGAGAAATGGTTATCCTGGATAAAGACAAGAATGAGATTCCGGTTGGTCTTTATGGAGCGCTTCTTTATGAAGACGGCAAGGAAGTCGGCTCAGTGGGAATAATTACCGACCAAAGGGAGCGAAAAGCCTTAGAGCGACAGCTGTTGCGTTCGGAAAAACTGGCCTCATTGGGAAAACTCGCTGCAGGCATAGCCCATGAAATTAATCAGCCCCTGACAGGGGTCCTCACATTCGCTCATCTTCTCAAAAGAAAATTTCAAAACGACGAACCAACTCGCAAGGATTTGGAAGTCATAGTCAGAGAGACAACCCGAATTAGAGGCATAGTTCAGGGAGTTCTCGACTTCGCGCGAGAAACCCATATGCAAAAGGAACCCAGGCGTATAGAGCAAGTGTTGGATCAAACTCTGGAAATCATAATCCATCAACAAAAGTTCTTCGGGATAAACTTAAATAAGGAATACGATGACTCGGTCCCTGAGGTGGTGATAGATTCTAATCTCATGGAACAGGTGTTCATGAATATAATTCTGAATGCGGTCGATTCCATGAAGGGTTCCGGAAGCCTCACCGTTAAGACGCGAAAAGCTTATAGCTGGGTTGAAGTTGACTTTATCGATTCCGGGTATGGTATACCCGAACAGATTGTGGATAAGATTTTCGACCCATTCTTCACTACCAAAGATTCCACCGAGGGGACAGGAATGGGACTGGGGCTTGCTGTCAGCTATGGAATAGTAAAGAATCATAACGGGGATATCGCGGTGACAAGTAGACCTGGATTGGGAACCACATTCACTGTCCGGTTGCCTCTGGATGGAGCTGATTCTTAAACATCGACCAACCCTATTCTTAATTGGCTGGCTCTTGAAACATTGACAGCAATTGGAGCATGGGGTAATTTTTGGCTTGTGCGCCCGTAGCTCAGTAGGATAGAGCGCAACACTCCGGATGTTGAGGTCGTACGTTCGAATCGTATCGGGCGCACCAAATATGAGTTAAGGATTCAGGACATACCCTGAATCCTTTTTTGGCTAGGGATAACTCAGGGATAACCACCGTTGGGGTGGGACACTTTCCCCCGCGCCGGGCGTCCATTTCTCACTCATTTTCGACAGTTGAGGGTTGTTTTTGGCTCTTTCTTGGTAACTTCTCAAAAAGGCCGGGTAACACTGGTGGCAAGGGGATGGATTGAGCTTTGCGTGGCTTTTTGCTGACGGATTTTGGGGCAGTGGTGAACGGATTACTCCTTGAAGGCATATGGGGGACAC
>JBKQRG010000159.1:0-8094 GCA_052144015.1 Desulfomonilaceae bacterium | reverse complement strand
GGGGTTTCGAACCCCTGTCTCCGCCGTGAGAGAAATCTTACCTTGTTTTAGCGGGATGTCAAAAATGCCTTTTATGCTGAGGATTTAAAGACTTGTCGATTTCAGGTATGAATGAGTTTGGGAACTTTTTTCCCTTTTGGGGAAGATTTTTTCCAAAAATGGCCCCCATGAGGGCCCCCATAAAAATGGTGGCCTGGGTCCCCCTTTTTCCCATCACCTCGCAGAATTTTTGCGGTGTGGCTCTCAAAACAGCGGCAGAGCGACCGCTCCGGAACCTATTATTCGAGTGCTGTGCCTTTCCCTCAGCCTGCAGGGTAAGGGAAATCGGCTTGGGAATCCTCTGGTTTGACGGCATCGAAGCCTTCCTTAGCCTGCCTCCTCTCATTTGGCGGATTGTGTAACTGAATAATCAATATGAAAATCAAACCGACGGAAATCCCTGTTCACTTCACATTCCTCCGTCCAAATAGAGTATCACCGCTGCCACAGGATTTGTGCGGCTTCCAACGGAACGGCGACGCCGTCGTGGTACGGTACGACACGCGCCGTATAGTCCGTTGCCGGGCGGGTCGCCGACACTGTCGCGCTGTAAACGTGGCCGGTGGCCACGCCCGCCAGTTTGCGAACGAGCTTCATCTCCTGTCGTACCGGAGCGCCGTCGTTCACGGAGTTGGCGTAAAGCTCCAGCCGCACGGCATCTGGATCAAGGTCATTTAGATAGACCTGAACCTCAAATAAGTGCTGCGTCCCGTCGGTCTCAACCTTGATTTCACCGAAGCGCAGCGTGGCCCATTTCTGTTCCAGAGCGTGCTGCCAAATGACGATCTGCTCGCCCCTTGCGCCTCTATCGGCAGCCCGCTCCCGGTAGACTACGGCAGCTGGGAGGTAGTGTTGCTCGGTATATTCCCGCACCGCGCGGTTGGCAGAGAATCGCGGTGTCAACCGCGCCATGCTCTCTCGCATCCGTGAAACCCAGGCGGCAGGAATGCCCCTTTCGTCGCAGGTATAGAACTCGGGGATAACCTCGCTTTCGAGACGGTCGTAAAGGGTCTCAGCTTCGGCGGCATCCCAGGCTGGATCATCGTCATGTTCCTGGCCATCCCCCAACGCCCACCCTACTTCGGGCGTGTAGGCTTCCGGCCACCAACCGTCCAATTCCGACAGATTGATGCCTCCGTTGACGAGGACCTTCATACCGCTTGTTCCACACGCCTCCCAGGGACGTCGTGGCGTGTTGATCCAGACGTCTACACCCTGCACCAGCTGCTCGGTCAAAAGCATGTCGTAGTCACTGAGGAAGATAACATGGGGACGCGCTTCGGGCCGCCAAATGAAATGCATCCATTCCTGAATCAAGGCCTGTCCGGCCTGGTCCGCCGGATGAGCCTTACCTGCCATGATGAGTTGCACAGGTCGCTGAGGATCGGTCAACAGCCGAAGCAGCCGCTCCTGGTCGTACAGCAGTAAGTTCGGTCTCTTGTAGGTCGCGAAACGACGCGCAAAGCCCAGCGTCAAAGCGTTGGGATCAAGCAGATGCTTTGCAGCTTCAACCGCCTCGGGCGACGAGCCGGAAGCGGCCAACTGACGGGATAATCGTTCGCGTGCGTATTCGATGAGAGACTTGGTGGCAGCTGTGCGAAGTTGCCACAGCCTGGCATCCGAAACACGGCGAATATCCTCCTCCAGGGTTTCCGTCGTCCCCAGCCAACGGTCTTTTCCACAGGCCTCCGTCCACAGATCGTCGGCCGCCACCGAGTCCCAACTCGGCATATGGACCCCGTTGGTCACGTGTCCGACCGGGATGTCGTCCTGCGGCCAGTGCGGAAAGAGAGGCTCAAAGATGTGCCGGCTCACCTTCCCGTGCAGGCGACTCACGCCATTGACGGCCCCGCTCCCTCGTATCGCCAGACATGCCATGTTGAAACTTTCCGATGAGTCGTTCCGGTCTTCGCGACCCAGGGCCAGTAAATCGCGGAATGCAATGCCGAGCTTCTTTTCGGCATAATCACCGAGGTATTGCTCGATCAGGACCGGAGAAAAACGGTCAAAGCCGGCGGCCACCGCCGTGTGAGTGGTGAAAAGGTTACCCGCTCGCGTGACGGCTAGTGCGACTTCAAAGGGTTGCCCAGTCTCTTGCATGAAACAGCGGGCACGTTCCAGCACGGCGAAGGCCGCATGTCCTTCATTCAAGTGACAGACTTCCGGCTGGATGCCGAGAGCGGAGAGCAGCCGCCATCCGCCAATCCCGAGGAGCAGTTCTTGCTTGAGACGCAGTTCCGGACCACCGCCATACAGCTCGCTGGTAATTCCTCGATGAACGGGGGAGTTCGCCGCATCATTGCTGTCCAATAGGTATATCTTCACTCTGCCGACCTCTACCTGCCACGCGCGAAACCAGACCGAGTAACCGGGAAATACGAGCTCCAACCGCAACCACTCCCCGTTCGGTTTGCGCAACGGCGTAATCGGCAACTGCCCGGGGTCGTTATAAGGGAAGAGTGCCTGTTGCGCACCGTCCTTGTCGATCACCTGGCGAAAATAGCCTTGCTGGTAGAGCAGTCCCACGCCGACCACCGGCACGCCCAGATCACTAGAGGATTTGAGCTGATCGCCGGCCACATTGCCAAGTCCTCCCGAATAGATCGGGAGAGCTTCGCTCAACATAAATTCCATGCTGAAATACGCAACACAGTCCAGGGGGGGTCGTGGATAGGTTTGCTGAAACCACGCCGGAGCCTCCGTTGCTTGCCGCTTGGCTTGTACCAGGTCATCGACCTTTTTTCGGAAGCCGGGGTCGGCCAACACGCGTTCAATGCGTTCCCGCGAGGCGGTCTGTAGAACACCCCAGGGGTTATGGGTGAGATCCCATAGCTCGGGATCAAGTTCTCGCCACACTTCGTCGACGGCATGATTCCACGACCAGCGCATGTCCAGGGCCAGCTCGGCCAGGAAATCAAACCCCCCAACTTCCATTGGCAGAAGCCCGTATATCGGGTGGCTGACCCGTGTTTGTTTGCTCATGGTCGCTCCTTCAAATTGTCTTGGGCGGAATCTCCGGCTGCTGTGGGGACGCCCCCAGAGCATCGTTGACGATTGTTTGTGCTTCCTCCATGATACGGCGCAGATGATCCCCTCCACGGAAGCTCTCCGCATAGATCTTGTAGATATTCTCAGTCCCTGATGGACGCGCCGCGAACCATCCGCTTTCCGCCACCACTTTCAAACCGCCGATGGGAGCGCCGTTGCCCGGCGCGCTGGTGAGGATGGTCTGGATTTTTTCACCGGCCAGGTCTGTGAACCGGACCTGCTCTGGCGAGAGTCTCTCCAGCATTTCCTTTTGCTCAGGGCTGGCCTGCGCCTCAACGCGGTCGTAAAAAGATTCGCCGAACTCGCGCGTGAGATCGCGGTAGATCGCGCCAGGATCACGGCCCAGCCGGGCCGTGATCTCCGCTGCGAGCAAAGCCGGGACGATTCCGTCTTTGTCCGTTGTCCAGACGCTGCCATCCAGACGGGCGAAAGATGCCCCCGCGCTCTCCTCCCCGCCAAAGCCAAGCGTGCCATCGAGCAAACTCTCAACGAACCACTTGAATCCGACGGGTACTTCGTAGAGCTTCCGCCCCAGCTTCGCTGTGACGCGATCAATCATCTGACTACTCACCACAGTCTTCCCCACCGACGCATTCGTGAGCCAGTTGGGCCGGTGTTGGAAGAGGTAATAGACAACTACTGAAAGATAGTGATTGGGCGGAAGCAGTCCCGCACTCCTGGTAACAACCCCATGCCGGTCATGGTCCGTGTCACACGCGAAAGCAATATCGAAGCTATCCTTCAGGCCAATCAACCTCTGTATTGCGTAGGGCGAGGATGGATCCATACGGATTTGGCCGTCCCAATCAAGCGTCATGAAACGGAAGGTCGGATCGACTGAGTCGTTGACGACGGTAAGGTTCAACCCGTAGCGCTCGGCAATCGGCTCCCAGTAGTGAACTCCTGCACCACCAAGCGGATCCACGCCCAGGCTGATCTTCGCGTCGCGAATGGCGTCCATATCGATCACATTGCCAGCGTCACTAACGTAGGCATTGAGGTAATCGTGCCAGTGCGTCGTAGAAGCGTGAAGGGCCTTCTCGTATGGAATCCGGTTCACCCCCTGAAGACCGGCATCGAGAAACTCGTTCGCCTTCGCCTCGATCCAGGCGGTGACGCTTGTCTCCGCTGGCCCGCCGTTTGGTGGATTGTACTTGAAGCCGCCATCGTGGGGCGGATTATGCGAGGGGGTAATCACGATGCCATCGGCGAGTCCTGTTCTGCATCCACGGTTGTATGTTAGAATCGCATGGGAGATAACGGGCGTCGGAGTATATTCTTCCTTCTCCGCGAGCATGACTTCCACCCCATTTGCCGCCAGCACCTCCAGAGAGCTGGCAAGAGCCGGCATCGAGAGCGCATGCGTGTCCATGCCGAGGAACAGCGGGCCATCGATCTTCTGCTGTCTGCGGTACAAACAAATCGCCTGGGTGATGGCGAGGATATGCCATTCGTTGAATGCTTTCTGGAAGGCCGAGCCGCGATGCCCTGAGGTGCCGAACGCAACCCGTTGTTCCGGCACGACGGGATCGGGGCGATTGACATAGTAGGCGGTGACAAGGCGGGAGACGTTCGTCAACATCCCAGGCTCGGCGGGTTTACCGGCATAAGGGGAAATTCTCATTAGCTCCCTCCAGTGGCAATCAGTGGTGCCATGAAATTAATGGTATTTGCCGGCCAAATCTGCATCAAAGGGTAGAGTATGTCTGACAAGGGATCATCTCGACCATTACCTCGCTCCGGTAACCTAAGCTGTTGTTAATTTCGTCACCGATAGCCTTCGCCAGAGCGGCGAGACGCGTTTCGCCGGCCTGATGTCGGATGGTGACATGGATCTTGACGGCAGTCGGGCCTAGTAAAGTAACGCTGATGGTGTTTAGTAACGGCATGAAATCAAGAACTGCGGCCAGAGTGGATTCCACGGTCCGGCGGATCGTGGTTTCCATGGCAAGGTATCGAACCCGCACCCCGTGTAACCCAAGCATCAACATGCTCCCGATAATATCCAATCCCAGGATGTTGACCATTAGCAACAAAAAAGCGTGCCACCCAATATCCAGACGCCCGAGAGCCAGACTAATACCTATCACAGCGGCTGGTGGAATAAGCGAGATGGCAATCTCCACCCCAATAACGGTGTCGATGATCTCTCCTCCCCAAGGTGCCTCCGCAGTGTTCGGTTCAGCTGAAATGGCCAACGAAGCTGCTATTCCAGCAGAGACGGCGACAAACACACTGAGCACTGCTTGCAGATCGTTGGGCATGGCCCGCAGCAGGATTTCGTGAGTAACCGCCACCCCTGCCACATATTCTACCAGCAAAGCGGTCACTATATATGCGGTTCCTGAACCAAGAAAAAGCGAACCAAAAAATTGTTTGGCCAATCCGCCTAAAAACATTTTTCGATTACGAAAAAGTCCGCCAATACACACGGCCCGCGAGGGACCAGGAAAGGGGCCACGCACATGGAACCGATCACTATAGCCGAACTGTTAATCAGCAATCCGCCAGTCGCCATTGCTGCCGACGCCAATACCATCAGGACATAGCCATACGTCATTTTGGCCCCATCCGCAGCTATCTGGTCTAATCTGGTGTAGTAATCTCGTACTCCCCACACACCGAACAGCTTGCGTCCCAATGAACTGCGTGTCTCATGAAAACGCTTTGCTATAGACATATCGCCTCCATGGCTGATTCATTGAAAGCCTTTTCGAATTCGGAACCACGATGTACTGAGGTGCCGAACGCAAGCCTTTGTTCCGGTACTGAAGGGTCAGGCGCCTCGGTATAATAGGCTGTGATCAGTCTCGGCACGTTAACCAGCATCAATGTTTCGGCCGGCTTTTCTGCAGGGGGACTCACTTTCATGGCTCTCGTCTCAAATTCCGTGGCGGCGTCCTCGGTTGGGGCACCTCGTGATTCGATGTCGATCCCGAGTTCCTGCAATCATTGCAACAACGGGTCGGATTCCCCGACATCTTGTTCAAGGCCGGCCTTCGCTTCTCCGCCGATTCGCGGGATTGATTTTCCCACCCATTGGTGAGCAAGACGCCGCCTGTGTCGACAAACAGTGTAATGAAAGGCATTGAGCCTTTCAGTGATGATCTATAGGCCGTCCGTAGTCATCGTAAAGATATGCCTCATAATCCCGGTTACCGCATTCCGAAGGGTCGAACTCAGGACTATTCTTTATAGATTCCCGCGTCAGGTCAAAATACACACTGGAATCGGCCCATTCCACGCGCTTGATCCTTTGGGGTGATAGAAGGACTTTCTTCCCCGGCAGCCAGTTGCGAGTATCCACGGCCAGAAAACGAATCGCCCAAGTTTCGTCGTCAACAATAAAATCTTCCACATGACCGATTTCACCGCCGGTGGCATGAATATGGTAGCCGGTGACCTGCCGGGTGCTGCGCAAATGCGGATCATCCCGACGCCCTGACGCAGAAGCTTCTTGCTCCACAAAGACGTCTTCACCAGAAAGGGGTAACGGGGTTGTTCCGAAAGCACCTCCGTAACCGCCTCGCCAAGGCCACTGATAGTACTCACGCAGCGCTGCTTCATGCTGACGATAAATGGGCTTCTCCGTATCGATATCGGGGCTGTTGCGCACCTGAGCACAGGCAAGGTTTACCGAAATCGTGCGTGACTCCAATTCTGGTTTACCGAAGGCAACAGGAGAAATCAGCACCTTGCGGCCGGATAACCAATTTCCTGTTTCTACGACAATATAGCGGATAGTCCACGTTTCGTCATCGAAGTAGAACTCGTCCACTTTTCCCAGGTCACCATCGGTGGCCCTGATTGCGTAGCCAATCATACTACTAATACTGTGTCGCATAGCACCTCCTACGATTTTTAAGGCTATTTCCAAGATTTACTCTTGCACCGCTTTCTCCAGGGTCGCCATCAGTTTATCAAAGGACTTGCTGAATTTGTCAGCGCCTTCATCCTCGAGCTGCTGCGTCACTTTGTCGATGCTGACGCCCGGTTCCAGTAATCCCCCCGACAACCAGCGAGCCTTCAAGACCTCTTATTCGAGGAGGTTTTCGGTTCGCCGTGGTCGCGATAGGCGTCGAGGGTTTCGACCGGGGCCGTGGTGAACGTGTCATGTCCAATGAGCTGTTCTCCCGGGTGGCCGCTATTGTTTCTTGAACAGCTTCTGCGGCGAGAAAACGAACGGTGTTGATGCCCGGGCTATAGAGTTCCACAGTCTTAATCCGGAATCAAGCGGCGGTCTTGCCATTTCGGGGGTCGAACTCTTGCCCGCTCTTCTCTGATGCGCTCCGGGGTCAGTGCGCCCTCCCAGCCAGACATGTTCGTCTCAAACGAGCCACGGTGGTTGAAAGGTAGCACGTAAAGAGGTTTGTCAAAGCCGGGAGTCATCGTAAAGCCTCCTTGAGCTTCCTGTAGCGCCGGATCAAGCTGTTTGTTGAACTGTCGTGGCCCAATAGTGGCTTTGCCTTGCTCTCGAGTTCCGGGATAATGCGCTGTGCCAGCACTTTGCCAAGTTCGACACCCCACTGGTCGAACGAGTCAATGCTCCAGATGGTCCCCTGGGTAAAGACGCTGTGCTCGTACAGGGCCACGAGCTTGCCCAGCGTTTCGGGCGTGAGCCGCTCGACGAAAATAGTGTTGGACGGGCGGTTGCCCTCGAAGACCCGGTGGGGCGCGAGCCAATCCGCTGTGCCCTCGGCTTTGACTTCTTCGGGGGTCTTGCCGAATGCTAAGGCCTCAGCCTGAGCGAAGACATTCGCCAAGAGCATTTCGTGGTGCCGCCCAAGGGGGTTGAGCGGCTGGCTGAACGCGATGAAGTCACAGGGGATAAGCCTGGTTCCCTGGTGGATCAATTGATAGAAAGAGTGCTGGCCGTTGGTTCCCGGCTCACCCCAATAGATGGGGCCGGTCTGAAAGTCGACTTTGGTCCCGTCGAGGGTCACGTGTTTGCCGTTGCTCTCCATGGTCAACTGCTGTAGATAGGCCGGGAATCGGTTCAAATACTGC
>JBKQRG010000158.1:0-16725 GCA_052144015.1 Desulfomonilaceae bacterium | reverse complement strand
CATACCCACGGCGGGTACTTGCTTTATGCATCAATGACAACACGCCTTGTCTTCGATTTGAAAGACCACGAAACTTTTTGGAATACAGAGGACATAGGTTGGATATCCGGGCACAGTTATGGAGTGTACGGACCATTGCTGAACGGGGTTACCTCGGTGATCTTCGAGGGTAATCCTGTTTTCTCGGATTCGGACAGGTTATGGGGGATTGTGGCCAAGCACCGAGTCAACAAATTCTGCACCCTCCCAAGCACAATTCGATTTCTCGCCGAGAATGCTCCTGATTTTGTAGACCGGCAAGATGTCAGCTCTCTGAGAATGCTGGCCGTGATGCGCGAGACAGTCGGTCCGACTGAGTGGGGATGGTTTCATGATCGGGTAGGAAGTGGACGGTGTCCCGTAATAGATGCGTATTCTCAGGCTGAGGCAGGTGGGATCCTTATCTCTCCTTTTCCCGCTGTTGCCCCACTGAAAGTCGGCTGTTGCTCGCTTCCATTCTTCGGAGTTAAGCCCTTAATATTGGATCCCAGCACGGGAGAGGAAGCCAAATTTCCGAACCAGGAAGGAGTCCTGTGTATCGAGCGAGCTTGGCCCGGCATGGCTAGAACAATCTTCGAGGACCATGAAAGATTCTTGCAAGGCAATTTCAGTCGAGTTCCGGGGCTGTTCTTTACGGGAGACGGAGCCAAGCGGGATGAAGATGGTCAATATTGGATAGTCGGTCGCATCGACGATGTGATCAACTCTGCAGGACACCGACTGGGAATTCCGGAGTTGGAATACGTGATCGTTCAACATGAGAAAGTAGCGCAAACTGCGGTGGTCCGCTATCCGCATCCCGTGAAAGGGAGTGGCGTGTACGCTTTTGTGCACCTTCGAGAAGGCATAGAAAGGTCAGATGAACTCAAAAGAGAGCTTGTCGATCTAGTGCGAAACACGGTCGCTGACTTCGCGGAAATAGACGTTATTCAATGGGTAGACACCCTGCCGCGAACACCCAGCGGTAAGATCCTCAGAGTCATCCTTGAAAGAATCGCGACGGGCGATCTTGCAAACCTGAAGGACTTCTCCGCAATTGCCTCGCCGGAGGTTGTCGAAAGCCTGGTGAGAGGGCGTTTGGAACTCGAAGTGTAACAATTCCTCCGAATGGCCACTCAAGGCAACCGGTCACTGGGCTAAGAGTTCGCATGTCAGGATCGCGCATCATTAAGAGAATCCTATGGACGAGACGGAGCAAAAGACCTACCATGACAAACTCGGTGTGCCGTTCACTGTGGTAGGTTGTGGCATCGAGGACATTCTTCGCCTCCTGGACATGTATGACACATTTATGCCTGAGGAAGTAGCTCAGGGCCTCCCGCCGACAGACAAACCAGCGCGACTCGCGTGGATTAGAACTCTCCTAGAGAGAGGCGAGAACTATGCTGCGATCATAGAGGGGAAGGTCGTAGGACATGGAGCTCTTATGCCGGACAGGGAAAGGCATGAAGGCGAATACGTGATTTTTGTCGTCCGTCCTTACCGGAAACGCGGTCTCGCGACGGCGCTCACGGAAATGGCAATTCAAAGGGCAAAGGCGCTGGGCTTAGGAACAGTTTGGCTAACCGTCGAGTCGGATAATTTCAAGGCGATTAAGCTATACACGAAAATGGGCTTTCACTTTTGCGATGAAGGTCTGTCCGAAAGACAAATGGCACTTCTGCTCTGAGGCTGGCGATGGCGCTTAAGATCGGCGTAATCAGAGATGACAGATATCTCGAGCACAAAACGGGCATTATTCATCCCGAACATCCCAACAGGCTAAAATATGCTTACAGCATGGTGGATGCAGAGTTTTCCCGCGAAGTCGTCTATATCAAGCCTCAACCAGTCACTCTGGCCGACTTGGAGGTTGTACACACGCCCGGATACGTAGACAAGGTGCTCCATACGGCCAATTTGGACTTCACCCATCTGGCCCAGGATACCCCCACCACTCCGCGCTCGTATATGGCAGCATGGTTGGCGGTGGGAGGGTGTATCACAGCTTTGGAGGCGCTTCGCTCCGGCGAGTTTGACGTCTGCTTCTCTTTGGTGCGCCCACCTGGACATCATGCTCAACCCGACAGGGCCGGCGGGTTTTGCATTTTCAACAACCTCGGCATAACGGCACGCTACGCCTTGAGGAAATACGGCTACAAGCGCATCCTGATAGTGGACTGGGACCTGCACCACGGCAATGCGTTGCAGGAGCTTTTCTACCAGGAGGAGGAGGTGCTCTACATCTCATCCCATTATACCAACATCTTCCCATACACCGGGGAGTGGGAGGAAACCGGCTCCGGCAAGGGTGAAGGGTACAATGTCAACATGCTGCTGACCAAGGCTATTGAAGACCTTGATCTATTGTACCTTTACCGGCAAGTTGTCGGAAAAGCGATACGGCGCTACCAACCGGATTTGATTCTTGTTGCCGCGGGCTTTGATCTCCACAAGCAGGATATTTTCAGCAGAGCGAAGATAACCGAGAAGGTCTTCGGCATGCTGACGAGGCTGATATTAGATCGCAAGCGCGAAGTCGGTGACCCGCCACTGCTGCTAGCTCTGGAAGGGGGGTACAGGATTCCGGCGCTGGTCAAGTCGATCCGCGAAGTGCTTAAAGTCCTGACAGAATCAGGCCCTCCAGTCAAACTTCCTCGTGACACCACGCCCACGGGGGAGCAACTGTTGACAACCGCCCGAAGTTTTCATTCAAAATATGGCGTATGGGTGGACTGATGGAATCTCAGGGGGCCGGCTCATGATCAAATCCAGAATCAAAGCCCAGCAAGGTGACGCTAACCTCAGATCCTACGGCGAAACCTACAGTTCGTTCTCTTGGTCGGAGGCGGAATCCGAGTTCGCGTGGGAGGACTCCAATCTTACGAATATAGCTTTTGAGGCTATCGACCGTCATGTTCCGCACCGAGGAAACCTCATAGCTCTGGTCTTGGAGAAGGCGGGTAAGACAACAAGCTTCACCTATCTCGACTTGAAAAGAATTTCTTGCCAATGGGCCAATTTGCTGTCTCGTTATGGTGTGACCAAGGACGATCGATTGTTCATTTACCTTGATCCTTGCCCCGAGCTCTATTTCGCAATGATTGCCTGCGCCCGCATCGGGGCTGTCTTCTGTCCACTTTACCCCAGTTTGGTCTTTGATGAACTGGAGGACCGCATACATAATGCTAAGCCAAAAGCCATATTGACGCACCCGGATCTGGCAGAGAATCTTCCCCCTCAGGCAATGACCAACGTCGAACATATTCTCTTGACCGAAGGCCCTGCGCCAGGACTTTTTAGAGGTGAGTCGATAATCGAAGGCATGGCTGCACGGATGGCGGATGAATTTGAGACTGTGTTGGTTGAACGCGACGCGCGACTCTATCTTCTTTATACTTCAGGATCGACAGGTCCCCCAAAAGGGGTTGTACATGCTCATCACGATATGGTAGGACTCAAACTCACCGCGAAATACGTGCTTGACCTCAATGAGGGCTCCGTACTGTGGACCGATGCCCACCCGGCGTGGGTTTTGGGCACAGTGTACGGTACATTTGCTCCCTGGTTGTGTGGTGCTACGTCGATAATCATGGCTGACCCGTTTTCTGCTTCAAGCTGGTATCGCACATTGGAGAAATACAAGGTGGAGGTGTGGTACACGACTCCGAGCACAATTAGACGACTTATGGACGCCGGAGAGGACCTGCCGCCAAGATACAACTTTTCCAAGCTTCGCCAGATTTGCACTGTCGGGGCGGCATTGGGGCCGGAATTGTTCCATTGGGTCCGGAGCAACACAGGCTTGTCACCGCACGACACATGGTGGATGACCGAAACCGGAATGATATGCTTGGCCAACTTCCCCACAATGGACATCAAGCCGGGATCAATGGGGAAGCCTGTGCCGGGGGTCGAGGCTGTCATAGTTTCCGAACATGGAGAGAAATTGCCGATGCTAACGTTGGGCCAGCTTGCTCTCAGACCGGGATGGCCTGCGATGATGAGAGAAATATGGCAGGATACTAGCAGATATCAAGCGTATTTCAGGCTCGCCGGATGGTTTCTGACTGGAGATATGGCTATCGTGGACGAAGATGGTTATTTTTTTCACCAGGGACGGATGGACGATCTTATCAAGATCGGTGAAAAAATTATAGGACCCTATGAGATTGAACAGGTGTTGTGCAGGCATCCCGCAGTGCATGAAGCAGCGGTGATCTCCAAGGATGCTTCTCCTGGAAAATCTTCATTGAAGGCTTTTCTCACAGTGTCGGAGGGCTTCAAACCTTCTATGCGGTTAAGGCATGAGATTAGGGCCTTCGTCAAACCTAACCTTTCCTCTGCCGTACACTTAGCTGAAGTGGAGTTCATTAACGAGCTTCCCAAAACCAGATCGGGCAAGCTGCTGCGTAGGGTTTTGAGAGCACGTGAATTAGGACTCCCCGAGGGAGATCTCTTGCGCTTGCAAGACGAGCCCCTTTTCGGACAAGAGCCCTGACAATAATTCCAAATGCATCACTATTCACAGCCTGAGGATCATGGTAATTTCCCGTTCCCCCTGATCTACGGCCTTGAAGCCAGCATTTCTGTACAGCCTCAGCGCTATGAAATTGTAGGACTCTACGGTAAGCCAAAGCCTGTTCAGTCCAATGGATCGTGAGTCCTCGACAGCAAGCTGAGTGAGAGCTGTGCCGAGTCCGCGATTGCGAAAAGGCTCGCTTACAAATATCACGTATTCCCCGTCTCCCCTATCGAAGTCCGGGATAATAGCTGCATGTCCTACGGCGTTTCCTTCCACCCACGTGAGGACGTTTCTCCCGAACTCCAAAAGGTTCTCAATCCATCGATCCCTTGTTTGCTTTTCAGCAGGTGGAAGACCTTGGCTTATTGCCAGCATGAGGAATCCGTCATACATCTTTTTGATATCAGGAGAGGATTCGGGGCCGCAAATCCCTACCTCAAACTCGCAGCCAACTTTGTCGCGTTTCCGGGTCCTGTTGAGGGAACTCATTTCGCTGCTCCAGACTCCATGAGAGTAACCTCCACTCCGGTAGAGGCTCCACGAGCCGTGCTGCGCGTGAGGTTCGCCGACTTCTTGAGAGAGGTTGCCGTGAAGAATAATTGATTATGGATCACAACGGATAAGCGTGCCCGCTTGATTTGCACAACACTATATCACCAACCGTTTTTGGGGGTCAAATTCGCGGTTGCAAGGAAGAAGCAAATTTGCAAAGAGATGAGCAGCTAAACGCCCTATAGTCAGGCGAGCAACACCTTGGGACGCGATGTAAAGACCTGACGCCCCGCCTCCAAATGCGTTTGCAAATGTTGCGGGGCGTCTGTCTTTGAAGTGTTGCTTGCTAGTTGATCTTGACACGCTCCCTTATCAGGTTGTCCACAACAGAAGGATCCGCCAAGGTAGTAGTGTCTCCAATGTCCTCGATCTGATTTGCAGCGATTCTTTTCAAGATACGCCTCATTATTTTGCCGCTGCGTGTCTTGGGCAATCCGTCAGCCCATTGGATCACGTCCGGAGTGGCAATCGGGCCGATTTGGGTTCGCACAAGCTTGACCAATTCTTTCTTCAACTCCTCGGACTTCGGTACTCCCGTATTAAGTATCACAAAAGCATAAATGCCCTGGCCCTTAATTGGATGAGGAAAACCGACGACTGCCGCTTCCGCCACATCGCTGTGGAGAACGAGAGCCGACTCTACCTCTGCGGTTCCCAGCCGGTGACCGGAGACATTGATGACGTCGTCTATCCGGCCTATGATCCAGTAATAGCCATCCTCGTCTTTCTTGGCACCGTCACCGGTATAGTACAGTCCTGGAACGCGGGAAAAGTAAGTCTCTATGAAGCGACCATGATCTCCGAACACAGTTCTCATCATCCCTGGCCACGGTTTCCTTATGAATAAGGCCCCCTCCTGATTGGGGAACTTAATCTCTTCACCTGTTTCGGGATCAAGGATGACCGGATCAACGCCGAAAAAGGGGAATGAGCACGAACCCGGCTTGATGGGGGCTACTCCGGGCAATGGCGTCATTAGCTGACCGCCTGTCTCCGTTTGCCACCATGTGTCCACAATCGGGCACCAGTCACGCCCCACATAATGATGGTACCATCTCCACGCCTCAGGATTAATGGGCTCTCCCACGGTTCCTAGAAGCTTGAGGCTCGAAACATCGTGCTTTTCTACGTGTGCGCTTCCTTCCTTGGCCAGGGCCCGGATCGCCGTGGGGGCGGTATAGAATTTGTCAACCCGCCGTTTTTCAACTATCTCCCAGAACCTGTCAAAGTCTGGATAGCTTGGAACGCCTTCGAACATGACGCTGGTGTATCCGCAGCACAGCGGCCCGTACACGATGTAACTATGACCCGTTACCCACCCGATGTCCGCGGTGCACCAGAATGTCTCGTTTGGTTTCAGATCGAACACCAGTTTGGTGGTCATGGCAACGTGCAATAGATAGCCCGCCTGGGTGTGCAACACTCCCTTGGGTTTTCCGGTGCTGCCGCTCGTGTAGAGAATGAACAATGGGTCTTCGGAATCCATCCGCTCCGGCTCCACATAGGCGGGTAGAGAGGGGTCAGACATCAATTCATGCCACCAAAATTCTTTCTTGGGGTCAAGCTTAAGGTCCAAGCCGGCACGATTAAATATGATAACCTTTTCGACGTCAGGGCAACGTTTCAATGCCTCGTCCACATTGGCCTTCAGGTTCAGCGTCTTTCCTGCCCGGTAACCGCCATCGACGGTAATCACCATCTTGGCCTTGCAATCCTCGATACGGCTGGCGATAGATTCCGCGCTGAATCCGCCGAAGATGACGCTGTGGATCGCTCCGATTCTAGCGCAAGCCAACATCGCGACTGGGAGTTCTACAATCATAGGCATGTAGATGATTACTCTATCCCCCTTCTTGACGCCCTGAGACTTGAGCACAGCGGCTAACTTGTTGACATCATTGTACAGCTCCAGATAGGTTACGACCCTTGACTCGGCTGGATTGTCTCCTTCCCAATAATAGGCCACCTTATTTTTGAGTCGGTCCAGATGCCTGTCCAGGCAGTTGTAGGTGACATTAAGCACGCCTCCCCCGAACCACTCGATATTGGCCTTCTCAAAATCGTAACGCAGCACAAAATCCCAGTCTTTGTACCAGGAAATGTACTCTTTGGCTGCCTCACCCCAGAACTTATCCACGTCCTCAAGCGATCGCCGGTACAGTTCCTGGTACTCCTCCATGCTCTTGATGTATGCGATCTTTCGATACTCCTCCAGATGGGCGTCGTACCATTTCGTAGCATTCTCCATGTAATGACCCTCCTCGTCTTGTTTTTTCGTCGGTGAACCGACACGAGCGAACATGTCGGTAATCCCTACGCAGAACCTGTTAGGTTAATACTGGCGCCGTGCGAGATCACGTATGCAGTGCATTGCCTCAGTCACACGTCCCCACGGAATCTTTTTTTTTGCAGATAGCTTCTGAGAGCCACTGGAGAACTAACCTGTCGCTCACTCGCCGGCCACGGCAAACGATCAGGATGTCAATATCGGATCTGTTCGAAACCTGACGACCCACACATCGCACGGTAGCTGGCCGTAAGGCCCCCGCCAACGCAACGACCGATTGCATTGAATGGACTCCTAATACCGCTCAGAAAATTTGTCGAGGTTTCCGCAGAGAATGATTTCGGAAAGTCGAAGAACAGGGAACGGCTCGCCGTGCACCTATTAGACTGCCCTTTAGGGAGGAAAGACTTCATCCCCACCTTCATTACGGAAACATGACCGACCTGTGGAGTTCCCCGTATCTGGAGGACGTTGCGCAAGTGTTCACTATGATGTATTGTCGGACGAACTTAATCGGTATAAGGTTCAAATGTCAAGCAAGATCGCCACAAAAAGTTTCGGGCTTTCGGCTAAATAAGCAAAAGCCTATTTAAATCAACGGATTATGGAATATTCAAAAAATCCGAACTTTTCTTGCGAGATACCTTGGCTGATCTCGAGTGCTTTCGTAGTTTCCAGATGATTCGACCCAAACGACGAGAATCGTGTGCCAGTGCATACCGAAGCGCAAAATGAATAGGCTGACCTAATCGGTGAGGGCATCCGAAGCCCGAGGAAGCCACCTCCCTGGGTGCTCCGGAGTCCCAAAAATAGCTGGCGCAATACTTCAATTGAGGCTTCAAGAAGAGCTAAGCAGGTATTCATGTGGGAGGAGGAACGTGGAGTCGACAGTGCACAGCTACGCAGTGGTTCCTAGCGAGGTCTTCGAGTTCCTTAGTCGGACCATGCCGTTTAGCAACCTAGATCGAGAGACCGTAGAAAGTCTGTGCAGAGAGTGCGTGCTCGAACATTATCCCAGGGGGACGCTGATATTTAAGCAGGACGTCACCGACGTCACTCATGTTCACCTGATTCAGACAGGCGGTGTCAAAGTCAGTATGTCCACTGATAATAAAGTGGTTACGCTCAAAGAATATTGCGGGGAAGGGGCGTCCTTTGGTGCTTCTTCGATTGCAGCGCGGGAAAAGGCGGAATTTGACGTAGAAGCAGTGGAAGACACTTTCTGCCTTCTGATTCCAAAAGATCGGTTCCTGTTTCTAGTGGATACAAGCCCTAGCCTTGAAGCCTATTACGATGAACACATTTCTGAAGACATGATGGGGACTGTATATTCGGAGTTAAGGACGGAAAAGGTAAGTTTTCGGACAGAAGGATCTCTCCATCTCTTCAATACTAGAGTGTTTGACACGATCAAGCATCAGCCGGAATTTATTGAAGCCGGAGCGACAGTGCGCCAGTTAGGTGCTGTCATGGCAGAACAGGGAGCTGGTTCCGTGTTGGTACTCGACCCAGCCGGCAAGATCGTCGGTATGGTAACCAGCCTGGATCTAAGGACTAAAGTCGTCGCCGAGGGCCTCGATTATGGGGTTTCGGTGGATCGGATCATGTCCTCTCCGGTGAAGACAGTTCCCGCGTTGGCCTATTGCTTTGAGGCCCTGGTCACGATGATTCAAGAGCGGGTAGACTACCTTGCCGTGGAGCATCGCAAAGAAATTGTTGGAGTCGTCAACGCCGCAGATATGATGGTTCATTTAGGGTCTTCCCCGCTCCACCTTTTCCGTGAGATTTCCGCGCAGCGTTCTGTAGAGGGCCTTTACGGTCTGTCTCAGAAAGCACCAATCCTGGTTCGCAACTTGCTGGAAGCCGGAGCAAGAGCGGCGAGCATTACCCAAATGCTCACGGTCTTCAGCGACCATCTGCTTAGCCGTGTGCTTGAGCTTGTAATAGAAGATCTTGGCCACCCTCCCTGTTCGTACTGTTGGTTGGGATTAGGGAGCGAAGGTCGAAGAGAGCAGACCTTTCCAACCGATCAGGACAATGCGCTGATCCTCGAATCCATGCCTGATTCAACAGTTCGTGCGGCTGCTCAAGAATATTTCGCGACCTTTGCGGATCGAGTTGTTGAACATTTAGAAAAATCCGGTAATCCTCGATGCAGGAACAAGTTTATGTCTTCCAATCCGCGGTGGCGAAAGGAGTTCGGATCGTGGCTTAAGTGTTTTGAAGAATGGATAGTCACCCCGATGCCGCCGGACATCTTCCTTTCAACTATATTTTTTGATTTTCGTGCTGTGGCGGGGAGCGCAGACCTCGCCGAAGATCTCCGGACAAGTGTGCTCAGCCAAGCGAGAAGGCATCCGCGTTTCCTGAAGTACTTTATAAAATATTTTCTGTTGAACGAACCGCCGGTCACTTTCTATGCCGATTCGCTCGTTGAAAAGGACGACGCAAAGATCGAAATGCTGGATTTGAAGACCAGGACACTAACTCCCTTTGTAGAATTTGCTCGCATCATGTCCCTACGGTACGCGATCAGAGAAACCAACACGTTGGGGAGATTGCAATTGCTTACGGACAGGGGTCATATACCGATAGACCTGTACACTGATGCGAGCCAAGCTTACGAATTTGATATCCATCTCGCGCTGGTGCACCAACTGAGAATGGTTGAGGCGGGACGAAAGCCGGCCAACTTTGTATTAGTGGCTGAACTCTCGGAGTTGGAGCGCAAGATTCTTCAGTTCTCTTTTTCGGTTATGCAGCGATTGATGGCGCATGTAAGAAGTGAACTTGGATAAGCTGCCTCGGCATCTCATCGGAGATTGAATCAGTTCTGGAGGTAGTCAATGGACGAGCAAAACATAATCCCCGCTGCTGACCCGTCAGTGGTACTGGAATTCCTAACTCAGACGGGGCCGTTCAAGGACCTGGAACTATCGGTTCTCAGAGAGATTTCCGGAAAATTTACCCAGGATTTCTATCCGAGAGGGACGATCATTCTGGAACAAAGCGTAAGCGAAGTGACTCACTTTCGTCTCGTGACCCGGGGGGGAGTGAAAGTCCATCACATTGAACCGGACGGCTCAGTGAAGCTTGTGGATTTCGTGGGAGAGAGGGGCTATTTCGGAGCACTGGGCATCATCAAACAATCCAGGGCCAATCATACGGTTATAGCAGAAGAGGACACCTTCTGCTATCTACTGGAAAGGGAAATATTTCTCAGGCTGGTACACAGCCATCCGGCTTTTGCACAATATTTTTTGGAAAGGTTTTCCGCCGACGTGGTTGGAGCGGTGTATGCGGAGATTCGAGACCAGAAGAAAGTTAAGTCGGATAGGCGGAGACTGTACTTGTTCACTGCCAGAGTTAAAGATGCAGTCAGAAGGTCGGTTGAAAAGATAAGTGGCGACGAAACGGTACAGGCTGCCGCGCGCAAGATGACCGACTTGTCGATAGGTTCGCTGTTGGTCACGGATCAATCCGGCAAGGCGGTAGGGATCGTCACCGACAACGATTTGAGGACCAAGGTTGTGGCACGAGGTCTGGATTATAGCAGTTCAGTAGCCTCTATAGCCTCCTCTCCGATTAGGTCTCTATCCGAAACTGCGCCGGCTTTCGACGCTTTGCTACAGATGATGAATCAGAATGTTCACCACCTGGCAGTAGAGCGAGACGGCGAACTTGCAGGTATGATAACCACCCACGACATAATGATTCAGCAGGGGACCTCCCCGATCTCTCTCTTCAAGGAAATAGCATCGCAGAGCAAAATCGAGGGACTCTATCCACTTGGGGAAAAAGTGCCCCTTGTTGTTTCCACTTTAATTCAGGAAGGGGGAAAAGCTCAGGATATCAACCGCATGGTAGCGGTTCTGAACGACCATATTGTGACTCGTGTTTTGTCGTTGTTGGAAGAAGAGATTGGGCCTGCCCCTTATCCCTGGTGTTGGCTCACGCTTGGCAGCGAAGGCCGCCAAGAACAAACCTTTGCCACAGACCAAGACAACGCGCTGCTTTATGAGGACCCCCCCGAAGATTGGGAACGGATCAAGACGTCCAAACTGTACTTCCGGCGGTTTGGAAACGAGGCTGTCAAGCATCTTGAAGCCTGCGGGTATGAGCTTTGCAAAGGAAAAATTATGGCGTCCACCCCTAATTGGCGCAAATCTTCAAAGGTTTGGCGGGGCTATTTTGACCGCTGGATGGCCGCTCCCGAGCCTCAAGCTGTCGTTCATGCTACTATCTTCTTTGACTTCCGACCGACTTACGGCAGCGTTTCTCTCGGAGAGAGCCTGAAAGACTTTGTGGCTGAGGTGGCTTCGAGAAGAGGCCTCTTCTTAATGCATCTCGCCAAAGATTGTCTTACCGGCAAGGCTCCGCTGACCTTTTTCAGAGAGTTCCTCGTGGAGAAAGACGGCCGGCACAAGAATCGGCTGGATCTCAAGACTCGCGGCTTGGTCCCTTTTGTGGATTTCGCCCGTGTAATGGCATTGAAATACGGTGTCAAGGAGACCAATACACTTGCGAGGCTGAAAGCCTTGGCTGACGATGGACATATCCCTCAAGAATTTCATTGGGAAGTGCATGAGGCCTACGAATTTCAGATGCATGTGCGGCTCGTTCATCAGTTGAGAAGGCTATTGGCTGGACTGAAACCAGATAATTACATCGATCCGGTTGATCTGACCGACAGTGAGAAACAGACACTCAAGGATGCCTTTGGGGTGATTAACCGCATCCAAGGATTCCTGAGGAACGAGATCAGGGTCCTAGAATAGCCTGGGCATGGCTTGCATTGTGGTGAGACTTGGCGGTTGACCGTCCTCGCCTGAAGAGACGCTTTCCCCAAGCGAGCGTAAATCGTCACTGCACCATTCTTCTTGACTGTGACTATATATTATACATTGAGCCTTTGCGAACCAAATTGTCATCAAGACCATTGCCGAACGATGCGTGCTCGCCCGTGCGTTCATTCGGCATATTTTCGGTTATCAGACCGCTGTGTGACATCGGAGAATTCGCGTGAAGCTGAAGTGGCCGTGGACTCGCAAGAACAAACACGCCGCAATCATTGCCAATAATCAGTACTTCGAGAGATTCGACCCAACCAGGCCGATCGAAACCTATGAGTTTGTTTCGCTGGATACGGAACTGACGGGATTGGATCTGCGCCGCGACGCAATTGTGTCAATTGGCGCCGTTCGCATCGAAGGGTTAAAGATAATCACGGGAAACAATTTCTTTTCTTACGTGAGGCCCAAACGGTCCATGCCTAAGGTGAGTACGCTAATTCACCGCATAACGCCGGATCAGATCGAAAGCGCGCCGGAACTGAGAAAGGTGCTGCCTGATTTCTTGGACTTCGTGGGCAGCGCCTTGTTGGTAGGACATTTTATCGAACTGGATATGGCCTTCATGAACAGAGCTTCGCACCGGCTCATGGGAGGCCGATTACGAAATCCTTGCCTCGATTCTATGAAGCTGGCCCAAGTTTACGAGAAGCGAAGGTCGGAAAGCCATTACGACAGAATCGAAGTGGCGGCTCGATACAACCTGAAGGCGCTCTCGGAGAAGTACCATCTGCCAAGATTCGAGCAGCACGACGCTCTTGGAGACGCGTTTCAAGCCGCTTGCCTGTTCATCTTTGTGGTAAAAAAAATGCAAGGCTTTGGATGTCGCACACTAAGAGACCTGTATTCAGTCAGTCGAACCGCTTTGGGACTCTTCTAAATCGTTAGCTGTCACTCGGGCCAGTCAATTTCTGAAGGCGCTCCACAATTTCCTCCAGTTCCTTATTTCTGGCCTTGAGTGCGTCCTCAGCCTCACACTTTTCTTCCTTGAGACGAATAGTCTCGAAAGCGAGGTCCACCAGTTCTACCAGCTCCGACGGGTCTACCGGTTTCCTGAGATAGTAGAAGACCCCTCTTTCAATGGCAAGAACGGCAGAATCTACATCCGCGTAAGCCGTCATGAGGATACAGGTAATATTGGGCGCAACGCGGCTCAATTCAGAGAGTAAAGCGGTGCCCGAACCGTCAGGAAGCTTAAGATCCACTATGGCCAACCGGGGTGACACTTCTTGAGCCAGTTCAGACGCTTCGGCAACTGTATAAGCCAGAAAAATCTCATAGCCTTCACCCTCAAGGATATCTTTTAGGCTATCACTCAGACTTTCATCATCATCTACTATGAGAATTCTCCGAGCCTCTTCACTGGGCCGGACTCTATTCGGAAAAATCTTTCGCAAAAAATGCTTTACATTCATGGCAGTTGATCCTCGCCGACACACCGAATAATGACGCGCAACCCGCATCTAAATGACAAAACTTTCCTTTCCACGAGGTGCTCCGGGCCGCTACTCGTTCTTGAAGGCTCGCTCCATTGCCTCAAGCAATGCCCCGGTTTTGAAGGGCTTCTTAAGGACTGCGAATGCTCCTTCCGTTTCAGCCCTATGAATCATATCTTCCATCAAGTGGGCGGTACACATTATAACTCGGATTCCCGGTCTGTACTTTTTCATTTCTATAAAGGTTGCAACCCCGTTGAGCCCTGCCATCTTGATGTCCATCACGACCACCGGAAAGTGTTCGGCTCTGACGAGAGCTAACGCAGCTTCGCCGCTATCTGCCGTAACTACTTCATATCCTTCACCTTCCAAGACGTCTCTGGCGCTGTCGAGGAACAATTCGTTGTCATCTACGAGAAGAACGCGCTTATTCACGATAGTCACCTCTGGTTCTACCGTTCATCCGAGTCCGCTCTCATCTCGGATTGCAGCTCGATCATCAATGACACTGCTACCGTGGTTCCATGATTGGGATGGCTCACTAGAGACACGTGACCCCGGTGTTCGTCTACTATTTTCTTAACCACAGCGAGACCTAGCCCTGTGCCTCGCGGTCTGGTCGTAAACAGGGGTTCGAAGGCTCGCGATGCATGTTCGGGTACCATGCCGATTCCATTATCCTGAAACTCGATACGAACCGCACCGTCTTCCTTCGTGGTAGAGACTGTGACGAACGGCCTATAATGCCCGCCTTCTTCCTTAGCGCTACGTGCCAGTACCGCCTGAATGGCGTTTTCCATGAGATTGATAACCATGCGGCGCAACTTTTCGCCGTCAAACCGAACCGGAGGAAGTGCTGCAGCCAACTTGCGCTTTACGCTGACTCCCTTTGGAACGGCAATCTGATCAAGTACCTTTTCCAACCAGGGATTGATCTCACCCGTCACAAGCGATGTTTGGGTACCTCGGGTATATTCCAGAAGTTCATCAATGATCAGATCGCAATGTCCTACCTGTTCTCCGATGCGGTTGAGATGCTTTCTCACTTTGTCATCTTGCTCCTTAATGTTCCGACCAAGATAATAAGCTGAGAAGCTGATCACACCTAGTGGATTTCGAAGCTCGTGGCTGACCACAGCGGTAAGCTGACCTAATACCGACAGTCGTTCCCTCTTTATCAATTCCTCTTGGGCTGCCTCGAGATCTCGAGTTCTCTCTCGGACCTTTTCTTCAAGCTCTGAGGCATGTTGGCCGAGAAGCGCTTCCCTTTCCTGATGATAGTCGATCCGACGTTTGAGGTCGTCCGGCGTGACTTTCAGACCTGCGAGTATTTCCGCGTATACTTCTGAAAGGTCTCTGGCTTGCTGCTCGGTAAACAGATTTGATTGACCCAGCATTCGATGAGCCGTCGCTGCTCCCACGGACCCCGCCAGAAGCCTTTCCACCTCACTGTGTAGCTGTGCCAATTCCACTATTGAAATTCTCTCTTTAGCCTCTAGACGCGCCTCCCGAAGGCACTTCTGGGTCATGGAATTTGCTTCCTCTTCAGAAAAGAACTGACTAAACAGTTCAAAAACCATCTGGGTCTTTAGAGCGAGGTCTATGTGGGATTCACGATGCAAAGATCTGCTCAGAGCCTGCCCTGTAGTTAAGGCCCCTACAAAATCTTCCGCAAGACCCTGTTCCGTAGCACTCTGTTTGAAGACTAGGGATCCAAGAACATACAGACCTGCGTTGAATACTATCGACCAAAACACAGTCTGCGTAAGCGAACCTATGGCCGAAACCCCGAACAACTGTTCGGGGCGGAGCAGGCGGATCCCCCAGAGCCCCTCGTCCAAGAAGCTATAAGCTATCCATCCGCTTCGAACAAATGCAGGCAAAAGAGATGTGTAAAACCAGATTGCGAACCCTGCGGCCAGCCCCATGAGGGCTCCCGCTTTGTTGCCGCGGCGCCAGAAAATTCCTCCAATTATTGCCGGCGCGAACTGAAATGCCGCCGCAAACGATATCATTCCAATATTCACGAGCATATATGATTCGCCCACTTGGCGCTCGAACCAATACCCTATTAGAATTACTATGGCCACAGCTGCCCATCTGCAGTGGAGAAGTCTTCTGCGAAGAAACGCAAGTCCGGGGATCCATCCCACCAGTGGCAAAAGAAAATGGTTGGTAATCATGGTGGAGACTGTGATGGAGCTTATCATTATCATGCCTGTGGCTGCCGAGGCCCCTCCAATGAAAACCAGCAAAGACAGCCATGTGTGACCGGCGTGAAGCGGCAAGCCCAGGACGAATGTGTCTGCCTCCAAAGGACTGTAACCCTTGAGTATCCCTCCCATAGCTATAGGGAATACAAAGACATTGATGAGAATCATGTAAAGGGGAAAGAGCCAAAGTGCGGTGCGTATGTGCTTCTCATTGAAATTCTCAACAACGCTAACATGAAACTGTCTCGGCAAAAACATAATTGCAGACATGGATAGAATAAGATAGGTCATCCAAGTGACCGACCACGCATGATCCTCGTTCCACATGTAGATAATCTGAGGAGGAAGGTTCGTCGAAATCTGCTTCAATATGTCGCCGAACCCGTTGAACATAAAGTACGTTACGAAGATGCCTGCGGCCAGGAAAGCCACGAGCTTGACCAGGCACTCCACCGCCACTGCCATTATCAGACCAGGGTGCCGCTCTGTGGGATCTAACCGTCTAACGCCCAACACTAGAGTGAAAACCACCATTAGACCGACGACGACAGGACCCAGATGAAGAGAGATCCACGACGGAGGACCCCCTTTTTCGGAGGTGATTATCGTGAAGGTCGTAAGGATGGCTTTAAACTGCAATGCGATGTACGGCATGATTCCTATTAATGCAATCAACGTGGCGAGGGCGCCCACTGAAAGGGACTTGTCATACCTTGCTGAAATAAAATCTGCGATACTAGTAATGTGGTGAATCGTCTTAATCCTGACCAGCTTCCTGAGCACTATCCACCAGAGCGTTATAGCTATAGTCGGCCCGAGATATATGGGAAGGAAGAGGAATCCG
>JBKQRG010000157.1:0-27231 GCA_052144015.1 Desulfomonilaceae bacterium | reverse complement strand
GGTCTCCACAGCCGTCGCAATCCGTGTGATGAGTTCGTCGCTGAATTCCTGTCCAATTACCTGCATGCCCCCTTTTTAGCACCGTCGACAAACAGTGTCCAGCAAAATTGTGGGACATGTTCAGTTTATAGAAGGAGGATAATGAATCGCCTCTTGGCGCGTGCCACATGGCTTCCGACTGGTCTAAAACGTCAGAGGCGGCAGGGAACTATAGAAGATGGAGGTCTGATGAAGCAGTCCACAGGAGCAACCCGGAATTTTGTGATCGTTCTTTCTTTGTGCTTTGCAGTAACCCTGATCTTTGGGGCCTGCTTCACAGCGTATGGAGCTGGGGAAGAAAAAAGCCAATCGCCCGCTGAATCTTTCGAATCTGTAAAGCAACTCGCAGAAAAAGGAAACGCGGAAGCTCAGTTAAAGCTGGCGCAAATGTATCAAGAAGGGAAGGGCGTAGCGCAAAACCTTCAGGAAGCCTTCAATTGGTCTAAGAAAGCGGCCGAGCAGGGCCTTGCTCAAGCGCAATTTTTCTTGGGGCAAATGTATGCGACGGGAAAAGGGGTTGCACAGGACGTGAAAGAGGCTACAAAGTGGATCGAAAAAGCCGCAGACTAGGGGCTCCAAGCAGCCAAGGACGAGATCAGGAAATTGAGCGGGGCTGGGGCAGCCATGGAGGAAGAGATCGATAAAGCCATTAAGATGATTCGTTAAGAATTCGGACGCCCTTCTTATGCTAGACCTTCAGACTAGGCATCTAATCTAAATGAATTCATCGTCGCCCAGCCCTTGTTCCGCGGCTCGGCGAAAATCTCTGAAGGTCACGAGACCATGTTCTCGCAGTTTTGCTGCGAGGAATAAGAACAGGTACGCTGTCTGCATCGCGTCCTCTAGGGCATCGTGCAGCACAAATAAAGGCAATCCATATTCTCTGGCAAGTTTCGGCAATTGGAAGGTGTCGTCAATACTGATTCGTTTAACACCCGCGCGGTTAGGATAGGCCAAATGGGCCTGAGCCAGCCGAGCACAATCTATATTGGGATTCTGCAGACGACCGCCAAGTATCTTTTTTACGGCTTTATTTATAAAGGCCAGATCAAGCTGCAGGTAGAGTCCTATCAGCACCGAGGCCCCGCAGAATTCAACGAATTTGGGTAGGACTTCCTCCAGGCCTGGGGCAACTTCGAGTTGCTCAGGTGTTATGCGATGAATGAGAGTGCTTTCCTTTCGAGAAGGTTTAACAGCATGCACGTAAGTGTGGAAATTTTCCCCAACGACAATACGCATGTTTCTCACTCGCACAGCGCCTATGGAAATAATTTCGTGTCTCCGCGGATTAAGTCCGGTAAGCTCGGTATCAAGCACTACAAAATCGCATTCCTCCAAAGACCGATCTTCGTCGAAGATGAGGAATGACTCCTCATTACTCTTCAGCATCGGGTGTTTAGGCGTACCATGGAACCATTGTCTTAATCGGTTCATTACCAAAGCGGTTCACCTGCTACGCAACTGCATTAGTATTCGTCTGTAAAACCGAGCTTTGCAACAAAGGTTTGAAGCCGGTTGATCACGTCAAATGCGGCCTTAAGTGTCATCCTTTCAAGGTCGGATAATTGTGCGGGATCGACAAAATTGTGTGGGGTGGTTCCAGCCTCGATCATTTTTAGCTGATGCGCTAACCGGACCTGCATAATAAACTCATAAGCCTCGACAGTTTCGCGGACCATTTCTTCCGACATATGTCCCAATACGGCCAACATTTGGAGCCGTTCCAAGGTATTGGTCTCTTTAATACCGTATCTTAAGGCCATCATTCGCGCGAAATCCACGAAGGGGACCAATCCACGAAGCTTAAGATCAAACCGATTTTTGTGCTCTCCATCCTTTTCGACCATGAAGTTGCGGAAAAAGGAGAGAGGGGTTTGAGCTTCGATGAAATCACGGGCGAGATGCCTGATGACAAATTTTGAATGCTGGGCCTTCTCTGTAAGGTGCTCTCTCAAACGATCCGCAACATCCGGGGAACCATAAGCGGGCCGAAAGTCAAAGAAAATCTTTGCATTAAGGGTTTCCATGGGTTCCGCCGTGGACATCCAGCTATCAAAGTACCCTACCCACACCGCATATGGCTTGCGCCACCTCGAATTGGAAGCCATCATCTGTCCCTTACAAAGAGGGTATCCGCACGCAACCAGATGCTCTATGGCCTTGTTGCCGAGTCGTCTAAAATAGAGCTTCGCGGCTTTGACAGTCTCCCATTGCTCGCCCGGGTCTTCATACAGAATGGCGTTGTCTTGATCGGTCCTAAAAGTCTGCTCTTTTCGGCCCTCGCTGCCGGTAACCATCCAGCAAAATGGTACAGGAGCGGGTCCCATCTCGCTCTTCATTAAATCGAGTAGGCGTTCCAGAATATGATCGTTTACAACTGTAATGACTCGTGTGATGTGGCTTGCCTTTGCTCCTTCCTCTATGAGGCTCCGTACTACCAATGGCGCCCTTTCAGATAGTTCATATAAACCTTCAATACTGCGTTGGGAACCGACCTGACGCAAGAGATCCAACGGGGAATTGCCTGGAATGACCATGATATCACGGTCAGTAACTACTCCCACCATTTTCCCGTTCCACTCAACACCCAGGTAATGCACCTGCCGATTCATCATTTCGATGAGCGCTTCGAAGCAAAGATCAGCCGCGGACACTTTCAAAACCGGAAAAGACATCACCTTCTCAACAGGTTCCGTAACATTTAGCCCTTCTGCAACCACCTTTGTTCGCAAATCTTTATCCGTAATAATGCCGATGACGTCTTCACCAGAATTGGTTACCAGCAGTGAACCAATCTCCAGATCGGTCATTTTTTTCGCGGCACTCCGGATCGATTCCGATCCACCAATGAATTCGGCAGGTTTTTTAATAACATCCTTGATTCGGCGGCTGAAGAGGTGGAATGCTTCATCAGCTCGCATTCCCACCTTTACGCGCCGCAACTCGGAATAGGCCTTGTCGACAATACCGTCGGATATACCCCGGAAGAAGTGCTGCGAAAATATCGGATCATGTTGAAGCGTTTCAAGGAATGGCTCTTTACCAATTAGAAAACAGAAGGTATCTTCAACAGCTTCCACAGTAAGGGTCGATTTGGAACCACTCATCAGGGCAACGGCTCCGAAACTTGAACCTTCCCCGCGATGATCAACCAAAGCCGAACTCTTGTCAGGATTTACCCGATAGATTTTGACCGCGCCCTTTTGTATCAAATAAAGTTTATCTACCCGCGACGCGTCTTGTTGCAGGATTATTTGACCTTTAGGATAGAAATCTACGAGGCCACCAAGAGCCAGTTGATTCAGAACGTTCCGATCCAATTCCGAAAAAGGGAGTGTCTTCTCAAAAAAATCTATTAGTACGCGCGGCGAGAGAGCATGTGCACTGGTGAAGTTGGTCACAGGATGGCCTCGGTCAAATACTGGGGTGCTCTCGCGCTTTGAAATGGAGGAAAATGATATGTACAAGTGTCATTAGGTTATAATGACTGATTTTTCCAGCTTCAGATCAGCGTCCAATTTCTGCCAGAATTCTTTTTCCGATATCCGCCACTCCGGCCCAAATTTCTTGCCGAAAACGCCGTCCGTTGTTTCAAGACTCTTTTTCCAGACTTCCTGATAATTCAGCTGCAGAACATCCTCCAGGAATGCAGGCACATCTGCCAACTCATCCTTCAGCAGGTACGCTCTTGCGCCTAGCTCTATGGATTTCTTGATGGCGTTGGGAGTGGCGGCATGGGCTGTAAGCATGATGACGGGCAAGTTCTTGGCTACGGCAAGCTGCAGTAGATCAAAACCGCGGACGCCCATGATATCGAGCACCACCAGATCATAGGTGAGGGAACTAATCTTTTGCCGTGCTTCCTCGAATGAAGTCGCAGAATCGAGTTTCGCGCCGTAGCCGGTGAGGCTCTCCTCTAAAACCTGCAAAACATCATCTTCATCATCAACGGCGAGAATTTCTTTACCGTTCAGAGGACTCGTTTCCATAATCTCCTCCTTTTCCGTTGAATACGTAAATTCCCACATTACCGCTCAGTCCTATGGTCGCTTGAGCGGATCAAACAGTCAAGGGAAAAAGAGCGGGCTAAGAGTGTTCCATCAAAATTACGGGGCTTGGAAGAAATCAGAAGTCCCCCCACTCTGCGTGAAGATTCTTGACCATAATCAAGAGGTCACGGTATTTGCCCTCGGGATCTTTAACGTAATCCTTTAGGACGGCAGCTTGATAAAAATCCAACTTTTGAGCGGCTACTATGGCTGACTCTTCGATTCCTATGACAAATTCTGCCATTAATCGCTCAATTCCCAAACTCATGGCAAGCTCTGCGCATTCCAGGATCATTAGACCGCCCAACTTCTGATGACGATACCAGGGATGCACCATTAATCGTAAATGCGCCACATGTTGTAGAGAAACAGACGACGAAAACAAGAGTGTTAAATTTGCTACTATGTAACCTGTGTCCTGGTTCACAGCTACAAGTGGAATAATCCGCTTATAGTCGAGCGTCTCAATCCATTTGTGGAGCACTTCCGGGTCGGTCAATTTTTGTCTTCGATACCATCGTTCTTCTTCGGGGATCTCAAAAAAAAACTTATTCAGAGCTTCCTCATCTTGAGCGACAACAGGACGAAGAGCGAGCGTTGTACCGTCCTTGATCATGATCTCCTTGGGATAATCCTCAAGCATTCGCCGACTCCTTGAATTCGTATGGAGAGTACAATTGAAATAGCAGATAGAGAGTAAGCGTTCAACGCAAATTAGACAGTGCGTTTCGGTACCGGTAGGCGATATATAAGTTTCCGGCAGGTCCGGGTATTTCAGCTTAAGATTTGATATGCGCTCAGGCAGCGTTGCCCTGCTGGTAATTACGGTAATGGGAAGTGATTTCAGGGTTATTACGGAACCAGTCGATAATTTTTCGAAATCCTTGCTCAAAGGAATGATCCGGCCACCAACCTAGCTTTTCAATGGCAAGCCGATTGTCACAGACCCATGTATCCGTATCCCAAATACGATCCTCCATGGAGCCCCACTCAGGTTGCATCGTTATCCCAAGCGCCCGACGCGCTGTCTCTACCACGTCGGCAATGGAGGTCTGAGTCCCGGATCCGATATTGTACACCGCGCCCGGGTCGTCCGATTCTACAGTTGCTGCCAACATATATGCGCACGTCACATCGTCCACATACACGAAATCGCGGGCAATCTTCGGATTCACCAGAGGCGGCAATTTCTTTTCTAACCCATTTACGATCAATGTAGGCACTAACCGCGTCGGCTCTTCATAGTGACCGTATACAGAGTAGAGCCTCAATGTCGGAATCCGCACATCAAGATTACGAGCGGTGTAACGACAGAAAAGGGTGGCCGAAGCTTTGGCCACAGCATAATGACTATTCGGGTCTATCCATTCATTTTCAGCCGGAGCATGATCTTTAAAACCGTATTCCGAAGATGATCCCGTATTGACAAACGCTTCAAATCCGGTCTTTAAGCAAGCCTGGACCAGATTGATGGTCCCTATAATATTGGTCTGAACTATCTTCGCAGTGTCGGTCTGGGATGAATATGCTCCATGCGCTGCCAGATGGAATATCCATTCCGCGCGTGAACTGTTCACCGCTGCTGCGACGCTATCCGGATCAACGAGATCCGCAATATGAATATTTACATCCTGGAGAATATCCTTTAGGCGCCATTGAGCATGGGATTCCCGCAAAAGCAGGTGGACTTCATCGCCCCGGCTCACAAGAAAACGGGCTAGATTGTTTCCGACAAAGCCGGACGCGCCTGTGATGAGAACTTTTTTCATTTTGTCAGCAGCTCAATTATGGCAAAACCGGATTGTTTAAGGGACCGACGCGCGCCCGTTTGGTTCATAAAAAAGTCTTGTAATCAAAAATTTCCAAATAAACATCCGTCCATGTCCGTACAGACTCAATCTCATCTCCGGAAAGTTCCTGAGCAGTTGTCTTATTAGCCTGTATAGAGGCTTTCCGAATTGTTCCCCATGGATAGACCTCTTCGAGGGGTTTAGCGTTCCAAGTGGGTGCTCGTAAACTTTCTGCCGAAGCTATCCCTATTTTTTCGCACAACTTGCCCAGGCACGCCTGCGGGTCCGCAACAACATCTTCATAGCGTAGGATATGAATATGATCCGGCAACAGTTTTTGGAATACAAGCGCATGATATTGGGTGGTGACCCAGGCCGTGAGGTAGCGTTCTAAGGATAATGGGACCGGTCGCTTCTTTGTGTCCGCATAGGCAGCCCAGGGATTACGGACTACATGAAGAACGTGTGCTTGGGGAAAATCGGCAAGGATCTTGTTCGCGTCCACGGCAATTATCGGACTGTAGCCGACATATATTTTTTCGTCATTTGTTCGACGGTAATCCTTCCAAGCGTCGAAGGTTGAACGAAAAAACGCGGCGATATTGTTTCTTCGTGATCGACCGGCCTCAGACGAGTACTTAATGAATAATTCGAATCGATCATCATCGCTGAGATCAAAAGGCATGTGCCGGAATTTGCTCACTTGAGGAGTCCTCGCGCGCACCTTGCACTCCTCATCGATGATCGCTTTATAATCCTGCAAAGGCGTGGCTTCCAAACTAAACTCGGGCCAGCGATACTTCACGGGAAACATCGAAGCAAGATGGTCCTGCACAAATCGGGTACCTAATTGAGATTCAAAAGGATAAACGAACATCTCGGGATGTCCATCGAGAAATCTATGTACGGTGTTTCCGCCGTTTTCATACATAGCGGAGAGCATTAATAAGCGGAATTCCATTAATCCTCCTGAGGAAAATTCACTTGAAACGAATAAAAAAGTGCATTTCCGATGTGTTCGAGCGATCTCCCATCCGCTGGAAACGGAAATCCTGTAGTGAAATCAATAGGTACCGCCTCGATACCGAATATCTGGCTACCGTGCGGCCAAATGATGCTCCCCAGACTTAGACCTGATTTGATGTCGAGCGCATGTATTCCACAACAGCTGAGGTCAATGTTCACTCCGGGAGCATACTGTTGAAAACGCGACAGGATACGGGAAGTCCCCACGAACATAATATCATCAAAAAAGCATAAGCCTCGCGTCCAACCCGGCAGGTTTGCTACTGACTGAAATTTCTCACCGTCTATGTAACCAATCTGCCCATAACCGCTGTTTTCAACCCAAATCTTTTGATTGTGTAGCCGGGCGGAATGTGGACGCGTCAAACCACGAGCGATTGGCTCCCTGGTAGCGCCCGAAAATATGACGCCTCGGCCGTCGACCGGAAACGACGGGTCTCCGGGTCTTACGCTGGACATCTCGTCAGCGGACGCAGAGAAAAAGCTCGTCTCTAAAGTTGGGCCGGCTGCAATGGAATTGAGTTGAAGATGATTTTGCTCAAAGACCGGACCATTATCAGTTTCGATACACTTGGGCCACCAAACTCGGTCGTACGCACCTGAACCGGATAATTTCACAATTGCATTCTGACCAACCGAATTGGCGTGGAGCTTGTCGCCGATCATCGCAAGATCATGCGTGTACAGGCATCCCGGGTAAAAACTGGTACGCACCGGCAACAGTGGTCTGTCATGCAGAGATACTTCTTCGAGATCCAGCCGCGGCAATGACCCGTCCACGGGCATAAGGTCAAATATCTGATTCGGGTTTCTAGTACTTGCTACGTGTACCACTCTTTGCGACTGATTTACCGCAATGCCTGATGGATGAGGCATTCTCATCATGGAAACTGTCGGGCCGTATGAATCATGCACATACATGCCCAGAAGAAGGTGCTCGTATTCGCGGGTGACAAGGAGCGTGATACCCGAATCGTGCAAAGCAGACCACCATTGTCCCGCGGTTTCGAATTTCAAGAGCAAAGGATCAATTCGACACGCATCTTGCCAGTAAGAGACTATTTCAGCGGGATTACGAAATTCCGAATTCTGACTTTCCCAGAGTCCCAATTTTTCTTTGTCCTTGCCGCAGCTGGTCAAGTTTCAGATCCTTCTGGCGTAGAGACCGGCTTGTCCGCGTATAATCGCATAGACAAAGCTCCCCAATACATGCGAGCCGCTGAAATAAAATTCGTCGTGGAGCCGCCACCGTGCCTGGCGGATGAAACAATGGGGACTTCCAGTATTTGCAGTCCAAGCTGACCGCACCGAATTATAAATTCAAGATCAATAAGATCGCCGTTTTCTTGGAGATTAAGTCGCTCATATGTCTCCCGGCCGAAAACCTTCGGGGTGCCGTTAATGTCCCAAACCGGCAGATCAAATAATGTGCGGCATTCGACATTGTAAATTACCGATCCGATGCGTCGTGCCAATGGATGTCGCAATCTTCGATTGGCCTTTATAATTAATCCGGGATTTGCCAGGGCAAGCATCACGTGCAGCGCCAAATGATAGGATGATGTTCGAGCGGAATTGGTGTAGCATAAGATATCTCCCGTTGCGGCTTCCAGGCCCTTGCGAACGGCTCGACCCCAACCGGATTGCCCATCGTACAGGACTTTCAATAAATCACATGATTCCGCCAGAACCTGACAACGTTCTAGTGACCCATCCTCATTACCGTTAACTACGAGAATAAGTTCACAAGAATGCTTCAAATTCCCCAGAGACGCCAGATATTGCTGTACGATGCCTTCAACGTGATCAGCCTGATTATAGATGGGAAGCACAACAGATATATCAGGCTTGTCATTCATTCGGCGAGACTCCCATGGCAGCTAGAGCGCTCTTAAATATTCCGTCAGCGCCCAGACCGTTGGCATCCCGGAGACAAGCTTCGCTCCCGCATATCGTGGCAGGCATGGTCTTGATGCCACAGCGAATGACCTTGCAGCCGGATCCAGCCTCCGCAGCAATTTCGGAAACCAAAGATCCGAGCCCTCCTTCCGAATAATGTTCTTCGACGGTCAATGTGATCTTGAAACGCGCCAGTAACTCCAGAAGATCTTCCAATGGGGCAGGGCGCAACGACGACACCACACAAATTGCTGCCTCTATGCCTTGTAACGCGAGCAGCTCCACAGCTTTGACCGCCTCAGTGGAAATACTCCCGATTGTGAGCACGAGTATATCAGACCCCGTTCTAATCGTTTCCACCCGGCCCAATCTAAAACGTCCCTCCAGGCCAGGCAGAATATAATCATCCCTTTTCCCGAGGCGATAATAAATAGGCCCGGGCAAATCGTAAGTCATGCGAATCGCAGTTGAAGCTTGCAAGTGATCCGCGGGTGCAATCACAGTTAAACCCGGTTGGATTCTGGCGATTCCGAGATCTTCGAGAGCATGATGAGTGTAGCCCGCGTGTCCGTATTCAAAGCCGCCTCCCACCCCGACGATTCTTACGGGCAAACCGTGCAAAATGGGACCGTTGCGGATCTGCTCATAACAGCGCATTGAGGCAAAGGTAGCTATCGAATACGTGAAAGGAATAAAACCGCAAGCGGCCAGACCGGTGGCTAGGCCGATCATGTTGGCTTCAGCCACACCCACATTAAAAAAACGCGACGGATGGGCCTCGGCAAACTCCTCCAACACCATGAATCCCAGATCAGCGGTCAGAAGGATTATTCTGGCATCCGACTCCGCTATTTCACGTAATGCTGTGGTAAGCGCACGTCTCACTTATGGTCAATCCCCTCGATTTCAACAAGCGCCTGGATGTATTGGTCTTCAGAGAGCGGAAGGTAGTGCCATTCCACCTTTCTCTCCATAAACGATACACCCTTTCCGCAGATTGTATTGGCAATCAGCACCTTGGGTGAGCCGTTACGGGTGTCAAGCGCTTGAAGAGATCTCATTAGCTCATCTGTATCGTGTCCTTCCACATGATGGACTTCCCATCCGAACGCCCGCCATTTTTCTCCGAGAGGCTCCAGATCGATCACCTCTTTAGTCTTCCCAAAAGCCTGCTGGCCGTTGTTGTCTACAATTGCGATTAAATTCGACAACTTGTGATGTGCGGCAAACATCACGCTTTCCCAAAGTGAACCTTCATTGCATTCCGCGTCACTCACTAGAACGAAGCATCGGTAGTATATCTCGAGTAACCGCGATGCAAGAGCCACCCCGGACCCTATGGCCAAGCCATGACCCAAAGAACCTGTGGAGAAATCAATGCCATCTAGCCGATGTTCAGGATGTACTCCAAGAAAGCTGCCGTCGCAACAGTAGGTTTGAAGTTGATCACGATTCAGGATTGACTTGAGGTGCAAGGCTGCATACAAGGCTAATGCGGCATGTCCTTTCGACAGAATGAAACGATCTCTTGCCGGATCATTGGTCCCCGTCCCGTGCAGTACGCCTTGAAAAAGAACGGCCAAAATGTCTGCTATGGATAATGCGGATCCAATGTGGCCGACATTCGCCCTTTTGGATTCTTTAATTATTATTTTCCGGATTTTCTGGGAAGCAATCTCGTGAGCTGATTTCATATGGATTTGAATCCTATTTTGAAGAGGCAACATTATCACCGGGCAAAACCTGTGTCAATCAGCCTTGTTCCAGCCGAACGAACTCAATTATCTAGAGTGAACAACCATGCGCAAGGCTTTTTAGGTGGGTTCTTGTTGAGAACCTTTGAGCGAACCAAAACGATCCGCCTTGGGGCTCTGCTCGCGAATTTTCCGGAACTCTTGTTCTACTTCGAGAAATGCGTCCACCAGATCGGGATCGAATTGATGTCCTTTATTTTCGATAATTAATGAACAGGCTTCTTCGTGCGGGTAAGCTCTTTTGTACCGCCTTTCCGTCGTGAGCGCGTCATAAACATCCGCAATTGCTACTATTCGTGCCGCCAACGGAATTTCTTCTCCACTTAAACCGGACGGGTAGCCTGTACCGTCCCACCGTTCATGGTGATAATAGGCTATATGCCTTCCCATGGCCAGAAAACTATCATGTTCCGTTTCATCTGCCGCTTGTTCGAGAGCCTGGGCTCCATATGTGCAGTGCCGTTTCATAATGTCATATTCTTCGCGGTTAAATTTAGCCGGCTTAAAGAGAATGGAATCCGGCAGCCAAACTTTGCCGATATCATGAAGCAAAGATGATTGGACGAGGTCATCTATGAACTCCTCTGACAAGATCCCTGAATATTTCTCATTTAGCCGGACCCTACAAGAGAGTGTTCTGCAATAGTCTTGCATCCTTTTTAAATGTTGTCCGGTCTCCTCGTCACGAAACTCTGCCAATCTGGCCAGAGCGAATATCGAGGAACGCTGTATTCTCTGCATTCTCTTGTACGATTCTAACAACTCTTCGTGCAGGCGAGCTTCTTCCGTAATGTCCTGTCCGATGCCGAGTATGCCGCGCACAGTGCCCCCAGCATCTATCATTGGAGATATGGCCAAAGAAATAATTAGCTCTCTACCGTCTTTTGCGAGTTGCCTCACCTGTGCACGCAGAGTGCCACCCTTCTGCAGAATTTGTTGACGAAGCATTTCAACAGTTTTTGCAGTGACTCCGTCTTCCTGGTACAGCCGAGTAATTTTAGCGCCGATCATTTCTTCCGCTGTGTAGCCAAAAATATTCTCGGCTCCCCTGTTCCAAAAAAGAACATTCTGATCGAAGTCGGTAAGAATGATGGATATCGCCGATGAACTATGGAGTATTCCTTCCAAGAAATCTTTAGTCTGTGCCCATTCTTTTGTTACTTCTGTAATCGTTTCCGTCGTATTCTCGAGATTTCTCAAATCCTGTTCCGGTCCAGGGCTAGTTCTCATGTTGATTGCCTCCTGATCTCGGGCGGAGTGAAAATGCTATCACTCTGCCAAGAGATCACCAAGAGAATTACTCCAGGACTTTTATCTTGCGAATGGTGGAACCAGGTTTGGAGCTAAAATCTCCTGTTCAGCGATCTTATGCGGTTTATAGCGCTGTTTGCTCGCCTGAGGCTATCATTTAAATCCCTCATACTGCGGTTAAAATCGGTTTGGGCCCTTTTTATGCTTCGGACTGCCCTGTCCGATTCGGAAGTAACGATCGGATAAGGAATCCGATTTCCCCGCGTGAGCCGCTCTTGCTGCAATCGCTGACCGTCATTAAATTGTTGACCGTTCTGTCCGGTTGGGCTCGGTGAGATTTGGGTGTCTGTCTCCGCAGGACTTGCGGTATTGTTTGATCCGATCGTCTTGTTTTCCGACTTATCCACTGCCACACACAACGCCGGAAGGAACACGGTTAAACAGAGAACTAAGATTGAAATCAGGAAAAAGCCGCTGTCGCAGCTCTCGTGCCGAAAGAGCTTGGAAATCTCTTTTTTCATATGTGTGACCCTAATTTCTATTCCATTATAAGAAATTAACGCGATTCCGCCAAAAGGTCAAAATTTGTGCTCCGGCTTATGTCAAAAATCCCATAATGCCTCAATTTTCTTATTAATTTTCCTTGACACCGATGTGCTCAAGTTCATAGACTGACATCAAGTTTAACAGATATCCGGCTACTGATTTTTCGCGAGCCATCGCCCACGCTTCATACCTTTTCTCAAAGGGGGTCTCCATGAGAAAACTTGTCCGAGTAGATATGAATCAAGGAAAAATTAAATACGAAGATTTAGCAGCAGAATATTCGCGATTCGGAGGCCGTGCCCTCACGTCCGTTATCGTTTCGCGCGAGGTTCCGCCGCAATGTCATCCTCTTGGCCCGGAGAACAAATTGGTTATTGCGGGAGGGCTTCTTTCGGGCACGACTTGCGCCAATTCAGGCCGTCTGTCGGTAGGGGCTAAGAGCCCGTTAACAGGAGGCATTAAGGAAAGCAATGTCGGCGGAACGGCAGCATTTAAACTCGGCCGATTAAATATAGCGGGAATCGTGCTTGAACAGAGCCCTCCTGCTGGAAAGCTTTTCTACATTTTTATAAACAAAGACGGCGCCAAACTCTTACCTGCCGACGATATGAAGGGCCTCAAGAATTTTGAGCTTTGCGAACATTTGAAAAGCAAACGTGGTGATAAAGTATCCATAATTTCTATAGGCCCTGTGGGTGAGATGCTCATGTCGTCCGCTTCGGTTGCTGTTACAGACACTATGGGCCTACCGGCCAGGCATGCCGGAAGAGGCGGTATAGGCGCGGTAATGGGCACAAAAGGCGTAAAGGCAATTGTCGTGGATGACAAAGACGCCGGTGGCGTCACTTATCACGATCAGGAAGGATTCAAGGCTGCTTCCGTTGTTTTTAGAGACGCTCTCAGGGAACATCCTGTGACCAAACCCGGTGGAGGCCTGGCTGTTTACGGAACGAACGTACTCGTAAATGTGATCAACGAGGCCGGAGCATTCCCCACTCGAAACTTCACGGAAGGGCGTTTTGAGGGAGCAAGCAAAATAAGCGGCGAAACAATGCACGACATCATAAAGGAACGAGAAGGCTCCACGACTCATTCAGCCTGTACCACGTGCATTATCCAGTGCTCTAATGTGTATAACGACAAAGACAAGAAATATCTGACATCCGGCTTCGAATACGAGACCATCTGGGCTAATGGAGCAAATTGCGGAATAGACGATCTGGATGCCATCGCGAAAATCAGTTATCTCTGTGATGACTATGGACTGGATACGATCGAAGTTGGATGCACGATTGCCGTAGCAATGTACGCGGGAGTGAAGAAATTCGGGGACGGCGCAGGAGCCATTGAACTTGTTCATGAAATGGGCAAAGGGTCATATCTGGGTCGTATTCTCGGCAACGGCACAGCGGTCACCGGCCAGGCGTTCGGAGTCGATCATGTCCCGGTCGTAAAGCGGCAAAGCCTCCCTGCTTACGATCCAAGACCTGTCATGGGGATAGGCGTGACTTATGCGACAACGCCTATGGGCGCGGATCACACCGCCGGATATGCCATAGCCACAAACGTCATGAAGGTCGGTGGATACGTGGATCCTCTCAAGCCGGAGGGTCAAGTGGACCTCTCCCGAAATCTTCAAGTCGCAACCGCTGCCGTGGACAGCGCGGGGCTGTGCGTGTTTACCGCGTTTGCTATCCTGGACATCCCCAGTGGGCTGGAAGCCATACCCAAGATGCTCAACGGTCTATACGGTTGGAATATGACTTTGGACGACCTTGTCGAGTACGGAAAACAGGTCTTGCGAGCGGAGAGGGAATTCAACAAAGCCGCAGGTTTTTCTTCGGTGGATGATCGATTGCCTTATTTTTTCAAAACCCAACCTTTGCTGCCGCACAATATAGTTTTCCAGGTGTCGGATGAGGAGCTGGACAAGACGTTTGCCGACCTTTAAGATAGACGCATAGTTCTCCGGGGGAAATATTCCCCCGGAGGCCGACATTATTTGAATCGAATTTGAGAGCCTAGACACCAAATGCGCGTTACAGTCCTATTAGGCGGCCATCTCAGAACTGAAGCACACAATGGGCCTATGGAGCGAACTGTGGAGTTGCCCGAGCAGGCGCGCGGGGTCGATCTTGTTAGTGTATTGGGTTTGCCCGCCGAACGGGTGAGAATGATCTTCGTGAAGAGCCGAGCCGGGACACTGTCAACCTTGCTTCAAGACGGCGACAGAGTTGCGCTCTTTCCCCCGGAACTTTCCTACAATACTTTTGTAGCGCTTTCATATAGACAGGACAGGATAGAAGATTCCAAGTAGGTCCTCCCGGTTAAACACTTCTAAATAGGTAACATTATTTATTCGCAATTAGCCTTGAATGTTCAGCCATCATGCAATGGTCCTGTACGACCGTTATTCCCGCTTTTCTCGCAATATCTGCGGCTTCTTCGTTTTGTGCTCCCAATTGCATCCAAAGGACCTTTGCTTTGATTTTAGCAGCTTGCTCAGCAATTTCAGGCAAAAATTCCGGTCGCCTGAATACATCCACCACGTCCACAGGTTCATTTATTGATAGCAAATCAGGATAGCTTTTTTCCCCCAATATCTCATCAACACTCGGATTTACCGGTATTATGCGGTATCCGTTTTTCTTCAGGTACGCAGCTACTCCGTTACTATCCCTGGAAGGATTTGTAGACAATCCGACGACAGCAACAGTCTTGGCGTTAGTAAGAATCGTCTTTAAATCCTCGTCGGTCAATTTCTCAGCTGACATATATTCCTCCTACAAATGGAAAGTGTATTTAGTTGGTATGTTCGCTTTCCGTATTTTCATTTAATCCCCGCGATGTTGTTATGGAAGTGTGAAAAGTAAGTATCCATACCAAACGCACTTAAATATTCTATTTTTATGCACGCATTCGCCGGCTGGTAACGAATTTGCGCTCTTGACATGTTGGGGTACGAGTACAATCTTTGGATAAATAGGCAATTGGAAGCTACCGGCAAATTGATGAGTAACCGGAGGTGAATTATGAAAAAAGGATTAGTAATTGTTGCGTTGGTTTTCGCTGTTGTGGCTATGACCGCTCTGGTGCCGTCCTCGGCCCCGGCTTGCGGCGGATGCGGATACGGCGGCTGGTATGGCGGATATTATCCCAGCTATGGAGGCTACTGGGGATATTCCGGCTATGGCATGGGCTATGGTGGCTATGGTGGGCGTCACGGCGGATTCTTTGGAATGGGGGGCGGTCTTCCATTCTTTGGTGCAAGCTTTGGCGGCCGAGGATGCCACGGGGGCTATTGCTATTAACCCCGATTTCGATAATGGCTGGGCCGCCGCTAAGCAGAGATTATGTCGTATATTACGCGCTTGAACCGCAATTATGGCGTAAAGTGGTGGAGGTCTGTAAACAGCTTTTGCGGACCGGATCGGGACTCGGTTCGTTGATTACCAAGCCGGTAGCCCCAGTTGCAGTCCGGGTCCAGCGGGTCAGGAAGATAGTGTACGGACATGTTTGCGCGCGGCGGCCGGCACGGATATGGGATGCGCGCTATAACGGTCGGGCGATCAAACATCAGAGTGCATGAATCACGCACAGCAATTCTTTCATTCCATGTAAGGGCTGAATCCTGGAATTCCCGTGGGGGGAAGCATTGGGATTGTGACCACAGCCGATTTTGTTTCTTTCGCGCGCACGAGTTCTGCCGTATTTTGCGCGTACCGACCATATCACCAAGCCTGTGATTGTATCTCCATCAGCAATGCCCACCACCATTCCGGACGAAGGCGTGGCGAATTCCGACAAATAACAGAAGAATTACAGTAAGAACATTATTAACAATTCTTATGTTCATGGCGAACTATTTGTCTGATGCAAAAGATATAACTTCCATGTAGTTTACAGCTCAAAGAATAGAGGTGTGATGGATGAAAAATGGTCTTTTGATGCTTTATATAGGTGACCAAGCAGGAACGGCTGCAATGGCGCTTGGACAAACATTGAGGGCTATCGGCCGGGGCTTCAGGATCTGTTACATCCAGTTTTGTGAAAATCCCGCTGCTTGCGAATCATTCCATGTGATACCGTATAATGAATTGCTGGAGTTTCACCCGTTTGAGAAAAACTCAACCGACTCGGATCCAGAAAGGAAGAATCCCGCATCCTCAGCTAACCCGTGGAACCTGGCGCAGAAAGCCATTGTCTCAAGAGAATTCCGCATAGTGGTTCTCGAAGGTTTAACAGAGCTTTTCCAAAGCGGTACTTTGAATAGAGAATCAGTAGTGGATTTCCTACGCGCCTGCCCTGCAGATACAAACATCATTGTCACAGGACCCGACGCGCCCAGAAGTTTCATTGAGTCGGCAGATCTAGTCACGGAAGTCCGTGAGATATTCCAATAACCAAAAGACAGCTTGTCCTCGGGGGGTGATCACTTTACGCGCTACACTTCAGACAGCTTTATTGCGCTGCATGCCTCATTGAAAATATCAATCATTCTCAATATTCCCAGAGACCGAGCATCCTCCACGACAACCAATGAGAGCAAATTTCCCACAAGCATTCTGTGCACGGCCTCACTTAATGGGGCATCGTGTTCAATCAGCTCATGTTCAGTGAGTACTGACATGATCTTTGTCACTTTTACTGAAGAAGCTCTGCGGCTCATCTCACCCAGGGATTCATCCCACAGGTGAAACTCTTTTAAACTGGATTTCACAAATCCAGAACTTAAGCCGAGGCAGAACAAGATTTTCATGTGATCGAGGCTTGTCACGTTTGCATCGAGCATCTTCATGGCAGGCGTGTATTTTGCATTTAAATCTTTTAGGAGTTCGTCATACTTAGGCTCGAGAGCTTTCAGGATCTCAAATTGTCTCAGAACCCCGACTACATTGTTGTTTTTATCTTGGATCAACACGACTCGAGGCCGGTAATCCCAGGGGTCACCTCTTAATCGAGTTGCCTCCAACGCCAGAACCGCGTCTCTCAAAACAGCTTCTTCAGAAACCCTCGGACATTGATCCAAGGTGACCATCAAATCCCTGGCTTTGAGCGTCTTCAAATAGGCCTCCGTAATAGCGTGTGCTTCGAATTTGTAAATTTATAACGGGCTGTTTGAAAAGTAAATTGTTTAGCAATTTTGTTTAAAGAAATTGGGGATCTCATAGATTTGTTCACAGCCGAAATTCATAAAATCACAACTTGACATCAGCAACGGTTGCGATAAATATGACCCCCGGTGTTTAGGCAGAATTCAGTTTCAGATTGGCTCCAAACGGCTTCGGCTCACGGGGATTGTCAATCCGGCGTCTGGATTGCCCAGGTCTTCACTGGGTTGGGACAATCCGTGGATCATGTAGTATTATATTGATGAGCAATCATGGCGAACTTTTGACTGAGCTCTCCATATGATGTGCCGAAGGATAATTCCGGATTTGGCTTTTCTTCTGATTCTGGATTATATGATTCGGGATTTCATAGTCTACCAATCCATGATCTTAATGCGGGCCTAACTGGAGTAAAAAATGTACAAGAGCACCAAATTCATATTCATTACAGGCGGAGTGCTTTCATCACTAGGAAAAGGGTTATCGGCCGCTAGTGTTGGCGCACTTATGGAAGGTCGGGGGCTCACCGTTACATTACTGAAAATGGATCCGTATATAAACGTGGATCCTGGTACGATGAACCCGTTTCAGCATGGGGAAGTTTTCGTAACGGATGATGGCGCAGAAACCGATTTGGATTTGGGCCATTACGAGAGATTCACGCACGCGACCTTGCGACAAAAGAATAACTTTACTACAGGCCAAATTTACGATTCCGTTATCCAAAAAGAACGACGTGGCGAATACTTGGGGAAAACTGTTCAGGTGATTCCTCATGTCACTGATGAAATCAAGGATAAAATCAGGAATCTTGGTAACGGAGTTGATGTCGCAATTGTGGAAGTTGGCGGTACAGTCGGCGACATAGAAAGTCTGCCGTTCTTGGAAGCCATCCGTCAGTTGCGCGCAGATTTGGGACCTCAAAATGTACTTTATGTTCATGTTACTCTGGTGCCGTATGTCAAGGCATCAGGTGAGGTGAAAACCAAACCGACTCAGCACAGTGTCAAAGCTCTCCGAGAAGTCGGAATTCAGCCGGATATTCTGATATGTAGGACGGAAAAAAAGATTACGAGAGACGTGAAGGAAAAAATTGCTCTTTTCTGTAATGTACGTCCCGAGGAAGTCATAGCCAATGAAGATGTCGAGTGCATTTATGAATTACCTTTAAAACTTCACGAAGAAGGACTTGATCAAAAGGTCGTCGAGCATCTTAATATCTGGACAAGAGCGCCAAGGCTGGATCAATGGGTGGATTTCGTGAATAGAGTGAAATCCCTGGAATTCGAGGTCACGATCGGGATTGTCGGAAAATATGTGGATCTTCATGAATCTTATAAAAGTCTTAATGAAGCCCTTTTCGCTGGTGGGGTTTATAACGATGCAAGGGTTCGTCTCAAATTCATCGACTCTGAAAATATTCAGAAAGTCGGGATTGGAAATGAATTCGACAATGTGGATGGGATACTCGTTCCCGGTGGATTTGGTTCAAGAGGTATAGAGGGAAAGATTCTGGCGGTTCAGTATGCTCGAGAAAATCGCGTACCATATTTTGGGATCTGCCTGGGAATGCAGATGGCGGTGGTTGAATTTGCCAGGAACGTGTGTGGAATGAACGGGGCCAATTCGACGGAATTTGATTCGAATACGCCTTACCCGGTAATAGACATAATGGACGAGCAGCGTTGCATTACTGATAAAGGTGGAACCATGCGACTCGGGAGTTACGAATGTCGACTTGCTCCGGGTAGCTTTGTTTCACGGATTTACGGTAAAGAGACTATAAACGAGCGTCACCGCCACAGATATGAATTCAATTCCAAGTACAAGGAGATATTCGAAGAGAAGGGATTGAAAGCAGGGGGACTTTCGCCGGATGGCAAATTGGTTGAACTAGTCGAATATACAGGAGATCATCCCTGGTTAGTTGGATGTCAATTTCATCCGGAGTTCAAATCACGTCCTATGGAGCCTCATCCGCTGTTCGTCTCCTATATCAAGGCTTGTGTGGAATATAGTAAACGAGAATCCGAAGAACATGATGAGGAAGCTTTTGGTGAGGAAGCCAAGACTCGAAAGTTGATGATCGGAAAAGCTTAGTTTTTTGCTGTCTCAACAATTTCAGAAGCAAAGCGGGGCAGGTTTTAAACCGCCCCGTTTTGCTGATTGCCGACCTACGGCGGCATAGGGGTTGTCTCAAAATTCGACCTGGCGGGTTCTGGCGTAGTGGGGCTTCGAGATTTGTGTTTATTTGGGCAATTATCCCATGTCTAGCGGGACCCACATAGTATTCTGGAATCGAGGATTTTGAAAGGCTTCTTCAAATCCGACGTACGAAGTGGTTAGCTAAATCATTAGGGCCAGCTAAAGAGTTCATCTGACCATAAATTCTTGATTCTGCCATGGTCATCGGACGAATTACTTATTTCGTTTGTTTTTCAATTAACTCCCCGGTATCTTAAAATTTGTCTAGTACATCCGGTTAATGAGAGGGAGTTTGATGGATAATTCTAACCCTATTCCCAACGGCGTGTCCGTGGGTCGTTATTGTCTCGGACGCAGCGATCAGTTATTTTTGATTTTGGGTCCGTGCGTCATTGAATCTGAAGCGCTAACATTAGATGTTGCGGTGGAAGTGGCTCGAATCGGTCGTACTACGGGCATTCCTGTTCTGTTCAAAGCATCATTCGACAAAGCTAACCGGACATCCGTAACCTCCTTCAGAGGCCCCGGCCTACAGAAGGGTTTGAGCATCTTGGCGCATGTGCGAGAGAAGACCGGCCTTCCAATAGTCTCAGACATCCACATCCCGGATCAGGCCTCGGTCGCGGGAGAAATTCTTGATGTTATTCAAATACCAGCTTTCCTATGCCGGCAAACGGATCTGCTTCTGGCTGCGGGAAGAACCGGAAAAACAATTAACGTAAAAAAAGGCCAGTTCATGGCTCCAGAAGACATGGAGCACGTTGTCAATAAAATCACCAGCACCGGGAATTCTGCCATCTTGCTTACTGAACGCGGTGCGGCTTTCGGTTATGGTGACCTTGTGGCTGACATGCGTTCTATATTGCGAATGAAATCTTTCGGTTATCCCGTAGTGTTTGATGCCACCCATTCCTCCCAATTTCCTGGGCGCGGCGCGGGCTGTTCAAGTGGGGAAAGGTCATATGTTGCGCCACTGGCTAGAGCAGCAGTTGCCGCAGGCGCTGACGGGATTTTCATGGAAGTTCACCCTGATCCTGATCGAGCCCTGTGCGACGGGCCAAATTCGTTGGCACTGGCGAATTTGGAATCGCTCGTCATGAACCTTAAGGAAATCCATAAGATAGTATCGCCAAAGGACCCTGCAGTGAGTGGAGCATCATCCATTATAGAGAAGCCGGAACCCTCTATTTACCCCTTGGAAGAAAAATTAAAAAAAATTCGCTTACTGCTCTTTGATGTAGATGGAGTGCTCACAGACGGTAGAATCACCTTCGGCAGCGGTGATCTTGAGATAAAATCCTTTGATGTCAGAGACGGACATGGTATAAAGATTGCTATGAGGTTTGGTCTCGAAGTCGCCCTGGTTACTGGGAGGACCTCGGAAGTCGTCACCAAACGGGCGCGCGATCTGGAGATTTCGAGGGTTTATCAGGGAATTTTGGACAAAAAGCCGGTTTTAGCCAAGCTCATGGAATCCCTGAATCTTCAGCCGGAAGAAGTGGCGGTCATTGGAGATGATGTGGTGGACATCCCGCTCTTACGTCGGGTAGGAGTCGGGTTCGCCGTCGCTGATGCGCCTGAAGAAGTCCGAATGGCCGCGGATTACGTGACCGCGCGACGTGGTGGCCGCGGCGCGGCCCGAGAGATGGTTGAGGTTATTTTAAAAGCCCAAGGTAAGTGGGATAGCGCCTTGGCTAGATATTATAAATGACCTGGCACGGAGTGTTACGAGATTTATAATCAAATCCGCCTGTTTCATGTGATGAGATTGGGTACTTCGGTGACAGGGCGGCTCAGGGGCCGCTAGATGAATCATAAAGAACTCGAGCGCTGGTACAGACTTAGAAATATTAAAAGGGCATCGCAGTTGATGATTGTCTTGTGCTCGGTGCTCGCAGTTTCCGGATACGTGGTTTCTGCATGGCTTATCAGGCCTGATCCATCACAATCGGATTCATTTATCCCATCCGACGCAGGAATACGAATCGAGAATTTTTCTTATTCCGTTCCAGGCCCGCGGCCGTGGGAACTGCGCGCTCCTTCGGCCATAGTATCGGAATCTCTGGACGAGGTTACCCTGCAAGAACCACGGATTATTTACCATGCAGGCCCGGGCGGAAGAATTTCACTGGCGTCTCAGACCGGGAGCTTGCATAAAAAGACCCTTAGCGTCGTCGCACGTGGAGAGGTAACCCTGACATATAAAGATTATATCTTTCGCTCGGATGAAATGAACTACTCCCATGAAAAACTCAGCGCTTCAACTTCATCTTCCGTATTTTTTGAGACTCCGGATCTGAGCCTGACGGGAACGGGAATGACGATGAATCTCGAAAATGAAGAAATAGTGATCGAAAATGACGTTAAGGCCCGGTTATTTAATTTAAAATGGGTAGAGAGCAAGGGCAGGCTGCCGATGTGAAAATGGAGAGTTTATCCATGAAATATATAACTTCCGGGTTAGTAGGCTTTCTGTTTTTGGGCGCAATAATGTCGGCCGTATACGCAGAAAATGGCTATCTTACGCTCGGCCAAGGCTCACAGAAGCTTGACATAAGCGCCAATAAGGTCAACTTCACGGACCGGCCTGAGGAGGGAAAAACAGCGGAAGGCAACGTCAAGGTCGTTCAGGGTAACATAACATTGACTTGTGACAAGTTGGTCATAGCCTACGACCCCAATAACGGAGCGGCTCCAACGGAAAGTCGCAGCAAGCAGCCTCTTAAGGATTGGCTGACGGACAGCAACATCAAATCCATCACAGCCTCAGGTAATGTGAAGATTATCCAGGATGAACGAACGGCTACAGCAGGTAAAGCTTTTTTCGACAGGGTCAATCGGATGATTACATTGACTGATAGCCCGCGTATCTGGCAAGGCCGCGACGCAGGCATAGCGGATGCAATTATCATGTATCTGGATGAAAACCGGTGGGAGTTCCGCGGCGGCGATGGCAGCCCAATCAAATTCACCATTCACCCGGGTGATCAGAAGAATGGAAAAAAGAAGGAATCGCCACAGAAAAGGAACTAAAGTCGAAAGATTCGCGCCAGCATACGATGTTAGGATTGATGTGCGGCTAAGGAGCGAGGCGCAATTGGTAGTCTGATGTTAAACCGGTGTAAGTTTGATGATACGCGGCTGATGTCAAAAAATGAAAGGTTTCTCAATTAAAATTAGCATTGTTGTACTGATTTTGGCTCTGGCTCTGCTACCACAGGTCGCAAATACGGAAAATGGTCAAGTAATTAGCGGAAAAAGCTCGGAAGGGACAGTCGATGTGGCCTCCAAAAAAGTCATAATAAGGCCCTGCTCTGAGGGAAGAGAAACCATTTTCGAAGGTGATGTGAAGGCAAAGCAGAGAGATATCACCTTGTTTTGTGACAGATTGATCATAATCAGTAATGAAAACAAGGGAAGCACAGCGCCTGAAAGTCGAACGAAAAAGCTTTCGAAGGATTTGCAGATAAGTAGTGAGGTGAAGACCATTACGGCACTGGGAAACGTTAAGATTACCCAGAAGGACCGAACGGTTACAGCGGGTAAGGCGATTTATGACCACGCAAAACGAACGGTCACATTGTCAGAAGGGCCGCCTAGATTTTGGCAGGGACGTGATTCGGGCATGGCGGATGCTGTCATCATGTATCTGGACGAAAACCGTTTTGAATTGTTCAAACCAAATTTCACAATAGATCCTGGTGAACAGAAAAAGGAGATCAAGAAGTAATCGCCACGGTAAGAGAATTAAAAGCCAAAGGTTTGGTTAAAGCATACGGCGGAAGGCGGGTAGTTGACGAAGTTAGTCTCCGGATAAATTCGGGCCAGGTAGTAGGCTTGTTGGGTCCGAACGGAGCTGGGAAAACCACCACTTTCTACATAATTACCGGACTTGTGAAACCGGATAGCGGAGAAGTTTACTTGGATGATCAGGACATCTCTGAATTGCCGGTGTATCTTCGAGCTCGGCTGGGAATCAGCTATCTTCCGCAGGAGACTTCGGTTTTTCGCAAGCTGACGGTCAGCGACAATATCATGGCGATTCTGGAAATTGTCGAGTCTGACAAGAGTCGGCGAAACGAGAGATTGGATGAACTACTTGCCGAGTTGGATATTTCCGCCCTACGGGACCAGCGGGCGGATAGTCTTTCGGGTGGTCAGAAAAGGCGACTCGAGATAACTCGTGCACTGGTGACCGACCCTGATTTCATTCTACTGGATGAGCCGTTTTCGGGTTTGGATCCAATCGTGGTACTCGAGATTCAAAAAATAATCAAAAAACTCAAGGATCGAGGCATTGGCATAGTAATTACCGACCACAATACTAGAGAGACACTAGGCGTTTGTGATACAATTTACTTATTGGATAAAGGTCGTATACTGGAATATGGCGATCCGGGAACAATAGCGGCAAGCGAACGTGCCCGAGAAGTGTATCTCGGGAAAAAATTCAGAATGTAACAGCAATTATGGCCCTTGAGATAAGACAACAGCTGCGTCAAACACAGCAATTGGTAATGACGCCCCAACTTCAGCAGGCGATCAAACTGCTCCAATTCAACCATTTGGAAATGGTCACTGCGGTGGAGCAGGAAATGGTGGAGAACCCCCTGCTGGAAGCCGCAGCATATGATGATCCGTTCACCGAGAAAGAGATTGAAAGCCGAAACGATCTTGAGGCATTGGAGGACACGACCAGAGAGCCCGAGCGGCCGGAGAGAGATGTTCTGGACGCTGATTGGGAAAACTACCTGGACAGTTATGGCGGCGATTATTCGCCCGCGATGCGGGATTTTTCGGAACAGCGGCCTTTGGAAAATCGGGCTTCGGCGAAGGAAAACCTGTTCGACCACCTTCTCGAACAGCTTCACTTCTGCAATCTTGATGAGGGCGACCGCAGAATTGCTCTGGAAATAATAGGCAATCTGGATGAGAACGGATATTTGGACGTTTCTCTCGAAGAATTGTCCAGATCGTCCAATGGTGATGCGGATAAAATCCGTGCGGTTTTGGCCGAAGTTCAACGATTCGATCCGCGTGGTATCGCTGCGCGTGATTTGCGAGAATGCCTGTTGATTCAGGCCAGAGCCTTGGAGCCCTCGGATCGCTTGGCAGTGCGAATTCTCGAAGAAGCTTTTGATTCACTTCATCGCGGTAAAATAGATGAAGTTGCCAGAAAGCTCAAAGTGTCAGCAGAACACGCGAGAGGAGCCGTGAGGGTTATTTCAGGTCTGAATCCCAGGCCCGGCTCAATTTTCGGAAATTCGGATACGGTCTACATTGTTCCGGATATTTTCGTAATAAAGCTCGGAAACGATTACTCCATAGTTCTGAATGATGATGGGCTACCGAGATTAAGGATCAGTTCGTTTTATCAGCAGGCCCTTCATTCCGGTATTTCTTCACCGGGCGCCAAGGATTATATTCAAGAAAAGATGCGCGCGGCGGTGTGGCTGATTAAGAGCATTCACCAAAGGCAGCGGACGATCTACAAGGTGACTCAATCTATTATAAAATTTCAAAGAGCATTTTTTGATAAAGGTATCGATTATCTGAGACCATTAATCCTGAAAGATGTAGCCGATGATGTGGAAATGCATGAATCCACGATAAGTCGAGTTACAACCAACAAATACGTGCATACGCCGAGAGGCATATTCGAGCTAAAATATTTTTTTAATTCTGGAATTAGGCATGGGGCGGATGCCATTGCATCGGAATCGGTTAAAAATCAAATTTTGCGGATTGTTAAGAACGAGAATCTCAACAAACCCGCAAGTGATAAACAAATTGTGGAGGAACTTGCCAGATCTAATATATACATAGCCCGCAGAACAGTGGCAAAGTATAGAGACATATTGGGTATTCCTCCATCGAGCAGGCGAAGAAAGAAATTTTAAGAAATCCAATCATTTGTAATACGACAGGGAGGTGGATGTAATGCAGGTGTCTGTAACTTTCAGGCATATGGAGCCTTCGGAAGCCTTGAAAGGTTATGTAATTGAACGAACGTCTAAACTGACCAAGTACATTGATAAACCTATCGATAGCCAAGCGACTCTTTCCGTAGAAAAATTCAGGCAAATCGCCGAATTGATTGTGAACGTCAATGGTATACGAATCGCCGGACAGGAATCTCATGAAGACATGTATGCCGCAATCGACTTGGTGATGGAAAAAATCGAACGTCAGGTAAAGAAATATAGGGATAAAATCAGAAGACACAAACCTTTACCGGAAAAAGAAATAAAGTGGCGCAGAGACATTTATGACCAGGAAAGTTTCGAAGAAGACAGGGAGCCGGCCGTTATTAAAACTGAACATTATTTTGTAAAACCCATGTCAGTGGACGAAGCCGCAATGCAGATGAACTTGTCTCAACAAGAGTTCTTGGTCTTCAATAACGCGGGAAGCCAAACGGTTAACGTGCTATATCGAAGGAAGGACGGCAACTACGGTCTTATAGTCCCTCAAAGCTCTTGAAGAAAATAGACGCGGCATCCCATTCGAGAATTCGGGTAGAGCGATGAAAGGCATGCCCGGTGTCGGTATCCTGAACGATCTGACATCGGGCACGTTTTATTAACCGTTCACATAAATCGGTTAGAACCAGGCAAAAAATAGTTTTTAGCAAAAGAAGCGGGCCAGATTTGTGCGTCCGGGTTTAGATTCCGTCTCAATATAATTTGGCCTCGCTCTAAAGCGTGCTAAGCATGAAAATTTTAGATTTTCTTAAAATGGATGGAATTATCTGCCCTCTTGAATCAGATACGAAGGCGGGAATTCTCGAGGAACTCGTAAAACCAATAACCAAAACCAATCCTAGTCTCGACAAAACCGGGTTAATTAAAATCCTCATGGAAAGAGAAAATTTGGGGAGTACCGGGATTGGTGGCGGCATAGCCATCCCACATGGCAAATTCGACGGCTTGAAACATCTGGTGTCCAGCTTCGGCAAAAGTCACAAAGGTATTGATTTTAGCTCTATGGATAATAAGCCTGCATTTATTTTCTTTTTACTGGTCGCTCCCAAAAAATCAGCGGGAGAGCACCTTAAAGCTCTGGCCCGAATATCCAGGCTGCTAAAAGATCCCTTGTTGCTCAGCGGACTTCAAAAAGCCGAATCTCCGGATCGTATTTACAGTTTATTGGAAGAATATGACTCACGGTTGCCTTGATTTTCTTGATTAGAGCAGTCCCGGATAGAGGCTCCTCTAATGTTTTGGTCTGAACCATATTGTCCCTGCGACCCCGTGACAAAAATTTGGATCGAGAAGCGCCTTGCATGGCGCTCACATCAATTTCCATCAAATATCTTCACGGACCGAGCTTTAGCCCAACTTGCGCAAAATCACTATTGCTTTTGAGTAATTTCAATGGGTTACCGATGTTTTTGCCACTACATCAGTCCGTTTGTGTTGCAGATCCAGGTATGGGTGGGCCGAACGATCTGTTGAGGAACGTCCAGCAGTTTGTAGAGTTCTATCTGGTCGGTCTCGGGCGTTGAGTCTTTCCGGATCTTCAGGATACTACCGTCGCTCGTGGGCAAGACAGAGGTACA
>JBKQRG010000156.1:0-48852 GCA_052144015.1 Desulfomonilaceae bacterium | reverse complement strand
CACTCAATGTCAACTCTTTTCATGCAATATATGTCGCTTCATTATGTTAATACACAAACTAGAACGAAATTCGTCGCGAAATCACGCGCTTAACCCTGATGAAAGAGACCCAAGGGAAAACTCCGGTTAGAGTCGCTGTTTGGTCGTCGGATTTCCTAATTATATTACCTGTGCGAAAATCTAGACACAATCCTTTCGTGAATCCGTTTTCCGATCCTTGCACCGAAATTGCACAAAATCTCCATGAACTCTTCATATCTTCGTCATCACCGCTGCATGGACTGGTGCCATATTCATTCACGCAGCGGCGGCCATGACCCGCCATCTGTGATCTATGAAAACACCGGAGTTAACATAATGCGTAGGATTGCTCCCATAGTTGTAATCTATCTTTGCACCGCCGCGACCTGGCTTTTTCTCGCCAAAAGCGTTGATAATCGCATGTGCACGGTTGAGCGACCGTCGAGAGGAGATTCACAATGCAGAAGCTCAGAATCGGCAAGCTGGACAGCTAGTGTGGCGATCTCGTAATTGCATGGCACGATTCCATCTGCGGTGTAATTCAGATGACCCGAGCTTCATGATTGATCCGTCCGAAATGGTCAGAAGAAATCTGATGGTTGAATTTCGAATCGAATGGAGTAAGGGTATCAATTCCAGAAGAAAGCAGCAATTCTTGCCATAGCCGATATGCTGCAATGTGATTGTGTTTTATTTACAGCTGAGTGGCGATGAAGAATATAAGATTCATAGCAGTTGTCCTGATGCTTTTCATATCGCTTGCCCTTATCCCTTTCGCCTGGGAGTGGCGGTCCCCCTTTCTGGCAGATTTTCGGCCCTCGCTGCTGCGGGGAATGATTGCTTTGCCGCTGTGCCTCATTCTTGTCCAGACCTGGATTCTGTGGATCTCTGGTCCCAGGCAGCGGGTCCTTACGGCAGTAAGCGCGTTAGGGCTTCTCACAGCCTTCTTGGCACTGGCCACTACAGCGGCCATCGAAGCACGCTTTCACTGGGTCAGATACCAGGTACTGCACGCGGATCCGAGCGCGTTGGAAGAACCGGGGCGGCATTTGGTGGTGGGCTACCGCGATCTGGCTGAGGTTCGCGAACTTATAAGGCTTCGAGCAGTGGGCGGGATCTTTCTTTCCAGCGGGAATGTCCGGAATAAGAGCATTGCCGAAATCCGACAGATAATACAATCTTTTCAAAATCAGAGACAGCAGCAAGGGTTGCCGCCCCTTTGGATTGCCACAGACCAGGAAGGTGGTGGAGTCTCTCGATTATCGCCTCCTTTAACTCGCTTGCCGGGTCTGTCTGAAATCGTGCAACGCTACTCAGACTTGGACCAGCGGGAACAAGCTGTGCGGGAATTCGCTCGGACGCAAGGGCGGGAGCTTGCAAACGTAGGGGTTAACATCAATTTCGCTCCGGTGGTGGATTTGAATTACAAGCTGATTAATCCTAACGACTGGTACACACGCATATTTGAGCGGGCAATTTCTGATGATCCCGCGGTCGTAGCTCAGGTGGCGGCCTGGTACTGCGCGGAACTTGAGAAAGCAGGCGTACGCTGCACATTAAAGCATTTTCCCGGGTTGGGCAGAGCATTTGAAGACACTCATCTGAAGGATGCAAATCTGACGGCTTCCATGGCCGAATTGGCCGACACCGATTGGCTCCCGTTCCGCGCTCTGATGCGTGACAGCAGAGCTTTTACTATGCTCGGGCACGTCCGATTGACTGCGCTTGATAAAAAGCTCCCCGTTTCTATGTCACCATCTGTCATTGGCGGACTGTTGCGCCGCGACTGGAACTATCAGGGCGTGCTGATTACTGACAATTTCAGCATGGCCGCGGTCTATCGCAGCAGCGAGGGCGTAGAAAACGGCAGCATCCAAGCATTGAACGCCGGGGTCGATTTAATCCTGATCAGTTGGGACACGGATCAGTATTATCCGGTTATGTACGCCTTATTGAAAGCCGACAGGCAAGGACGATTGGACCAAGAAGCTTTGAAGCGAAGCGACCAAAGGCTGGAGATGGCCAGGCTTCCCGCGCCAGGCCTTAACAGAAGCTCATTCCAGTACAAAAGATGAAACAAATATCAAATCAGGCTAAAATATGAATTTGGGAGCTTGTGCATGAAAACCTTATTGTTAGGGGCTGTAGCTTCGTTTCTGGTTCTCTGCCAATGGTTTGCATTCCGGTCTGTCTTAAAGTACTTGTGGCCGAATTCCGGCAAAATTAGTCGAAGTGTATCCTATTCAGTCCTGATTGTGTTCGGCTTGTTAACTATTCTCGCGGTGAGGCTGGAATTCGGTTCCGAGTTTTTACCTCCCGGAACAATCGGTCGGCAATTAGCGTCGACTATATTGCGCTCATACCTTGGCTGGATCCTAGTCCTTTCGTCGTTCTTCCTCTTTGTGAGGCTGATTGAGTGGCTGCCTCCGTTCAGGAAAATCCTCGTCCGCTTTGCCTTAATCAAAGCCACCGTTAGCGCGTACAATGAAAGTGAAATAGAAAAGAAAGCTAACTTAGCGGAAAATAAAAGTAAATCCGTATCCAACCCTAATTCAGGAGGAATCGAACGGACGAATAATTCATTTACCACTCGCCGAGGATTCTTGAAAATAGCAGCAACCTCAAGCTTAGCTATTGCAACCGGCGTCGGAATTAAGGGGATGGCCGACGCTTACAGCAGCCCGGTCGTGGAGAAATATGAGCTTGTTCACGATCTTCTCAGTGTAGCAAAACCCATCACGTTCATTCATGTGACAGATTGTCATTTTGGAATGTTCTTCGGCCCACATGAACTACGAAATCTAGTCAACCATCTAAATTCCCTAGAAGGAGACTCCTTGTGCATCACAGGGGATGTCTTTCATTCATCTCGCACGTTAGTCGAACAAGCGACTCCTATTCTGGGAAAACTCAAAGCTCGCGCTTTGGGTAACTTCGCCGTCCTGGGTAATCATGATTTTTATGCCGGCGAGGGCCGATCCGTGAAGAGTTTGCAAGCAGCCGGGCTCACTCTCTTGCGGAATCAATGGATCCCATTGAAGGTGGAAAACTCGACAATCCATCTGGGAGGCATTGACGATCCATTGATCAATTGGATGAGAACACAAGAAGTCTGGGGATTCGACCCCTTCATGGAAAAAGTTCCGTCAGCGCCCGGAATGCGGATACTGCTCTCTCACAGACCTGATGTGTTCCGTTACGCGATCGCGCAAAAAATCGATGTAGTGCTTGCGGGCCATACTCACGGAGGCCAAGTCATTATTCCGGTCCCGAGACGAAAAAAAGGCATCAGCATTGCCGATGTTGTTTCAAAGTACAGTCATGGATGGTACAAAAAGCACAGCAGTCGAATGTATGTGAATCGGGGAGTGGGATTGACTTTTCTGCCGTGGAGACTACATTGTCCCCCGGAAATAGCAGTAATTAAGCTTTCTGCGCCGGGCGCTCGACCAACCGACGTCTAAAGAAGTACTTGATCATGAAAATCCAGATCAATCTGTATGCTACTTTGGCCCTGCAGAAGACCAATCGAGGGACCGAAGCAGATATTATGGAAATAGAGGACCGAACCAGTATTGGCGATATTCTTAATCGACTCGGCATCAGCCGCGACGTACCGAAAATAATATTTCTCAACGGAGTTCACGCGGACCTGGAAACAATCCCGAAGGACGGCGATAGGATTGCCGTCTTCCCTCCCATCGCAGGAGGGTAAGAAGGCTGATTAAGAGAGGAGTCCGGGGAGCTCATTCTTACAAGAAAACCGCACACCTCGGCCCCCGCAAATAAGAACCCTTCTAAGTTGATTCCCTGATGCTTGTGTGCCGGTGAGCTGACCTGTTGCCAAGACCTGCCGTAACTATATGGTAATTTCCCAGCGAGAAACGTATTGTGCAAAGTTTTCTCCCTGGTCATTCGCTCTCTGAAGTGAACCCTCGATTCCTGACGGAGCCATTCATTATGGAACCTCCCATACCTCGATACAGTCGTCACATACTGCTCAAAATGATCGGTGAGGAGGGTCAAGCACGGATTGAGAAATCCCGTGTATTTGTAGCTGGATTGGGGGCCCTCGGGTCTCTCATCGCGACTCTACTTGCAAGGGCCGGCGTAGGGTTCCTGAGGATTGCGGACCTGGACTCGCCTGAGTTGCACAATCTCCATCGACAGATCCTTTATGATGAGGCCGACGTTGCGCGCGGGGTCTCGAAACCGCAGGCTGCAAAAGAGCGGCTCTTGGCGGCCAATTCAGGAATCGAGATCGAGGCGATTACCGCGACAATCGGATCGCATAACCTCGAAGAGCTAGTTGATGGGATTGATCTGGTGGTAGACGCTCTGGATAATATGAAGGCTCGGTACTTTATTAATGATGCAATCATTGATCGAGGAATTCCTTACGTTTTCGGGGGCGCGGTTGAGTGCGCGGGCAACGTTATGACCATAATCCCAGGCCGTACGCCATGTCTGAGGTGCATGTGGCCGAATCCAAGCGCTGTTGAAAATCATCCGAGAGCTTCCAGTGTGGGAATCCTCTCTTCGGCTGCAAGTGCAGTAGCATCCATAGAGGTGACGGAAGCTATCAAGGTCCTTGTGGGGAGTTGGGATAACATACTGCCTGGCCTATTAGTGATGGACTTCTGGCGGAATCAGTTTCAGATTTGTGAAATTAAACCGGACCCGGCTTGCAGATGCAATCGCTCCGGTCAACAGGTGTAAAGAATTGTCGTCGCGCAGCTTGCCCATTACAGCACTGATTCTTGCCGGAGGAATGGGGACCAGGCTTCGGCCGGTTGTTTCCGACCGCCCGAAATCCATGGCATTGGTGAACGGTGTACCATTTATCGAAATATTGATCGATTCTCTTGCACAAAAAGGAATCCGCGAGTTTGTGCTCTTGGTCGGATATATGGGCGATTTCATTGAAGAGTATTTCACTGGGTTGAGTAATATTAATTCTCGTATTCGGTTTTCACATGAACAAACTCCATTAGGAACAGGCGGCGCCGTGAAGAAGGCTGAGAATCTTGCAACAGACCCTTCTCTATTGATCAATGGGGATACTTTTTTCGATGGAGATATTATCCGACTGATTCAATTACACCACGAAAAGGCCCCTGACGTGACTTTGTCGCTGTTGCCCGTCGCAGATGCGGGCCGTTATGGTTCCGTAACTGTGACTGAGAACGGCCTCGTAGCAGGGTTTCATGAGAAACAGGAGGGAATCAGAGGACCGGGCCTAATCAACGCAGGTTTCTCGCTGATTTCCAAAAACTTCATCAGTGAGCTTCCGGGCGATCGGGCCTTCTCGATGGAGCGAGAGATCTTTCCGAAATTGGCCGACTCCGGACGGATGTGCGGTCTGGTTTCCAAACGCTCCTTCTTCGATATAGGAACTCCCGAAAGTTATGAAGATTTCAAAAAGTTCGTTCGAGAAAAGGGTCTTCGTAAGTGACCATGGCCAGAAAAGCGTCCGGAAACGGTTAACACGAATTGGCTTTTATAAACCCAATTTGACCGCACAGAGACCGGTCGCTACCAGCCCACGGTAAGGTCCGGCGTCTCGGCTGGGCGGGGCAATCTCATAAATGATTTGGCGAATGCGTATAAGAACCTGACTTCCCACCTCGAGAAAGCAGTCCGGGATTAGGTAGAATAATAGGCCGACTGCCCCGAATATCTTCTAGCGCGATTCTTTCTCCGCCATCCGGAGAATCAGTTGTTCGGCCGCTGAAAAGGCACGCAAGCGCACGAAAAATGTGCAGAGCAATGCGGTTGTTCCAGCCGTAGCAAACAGCATCGCGACAACTACAAACTGGTAGCTGGCTGCAAGAACAGGGTCGCTGCCCGCGAGTACCATACCGGCCATAACGCCAGGAATCCATACAATCCCCAGCGAGCGCAAATTGTTGATGCTAGGAATGATGCTGGCTTGTACAGCCTGACTCATATAGGGCGCGACGACTGCGCTGGGGGCCGCTCCTAGTGCTAATCCAGCCTCCACTTGTCCGGCGTGGGCCTCGATCTCTGCTCGGAATCGATCCAGAGCGAGAGCAGTCGTGTTCATCGCGTTGGCGATCAGCATGCTCCCGACCGGGATTAAGGTCGCCGGCGCGGTATCAATAACCCCCAGAATGACCATGATTCCGATAACCAGCCCAGCGCCCATAAGAATCGAGCGGGTTGTCACTTGAAGGATACCGGGGATGTGCTTCGTCCGGCGAGCGGCAATGACTGCTCCAGCCAGCATCATGCCCACAAGCACAACCGCACTGAGCCACTGAGCGGCTCCCAAAACAAATGTCAGCAATAATCCGACGAAGATGATCTGGGTAATCCCGCGTACCAGCGCAATCCCTGCTTCCCGTTGTAAGTAAATGCCCTGGCGGCGTGCTAGAAAGGCTACCAGCATTGCAAACCCGGCTGCACTTACTGCCTGTGCGGCGCGCAATGCAATAGGATCAATGAAGAGTTGATTCAGCATGGAGCACCTCTGCGACTGTGCCATCGCAGATCAGCCTACCGGCGTTGATCAAGATGGCTCGGCTGGCAATGCGCGCTGCCTGTGCGCTGTCGTGGGTAATTATCAGGGCTGTCAAATGCTCGTTGCTGAGGATGAGCGTTAGTAGGGACTCAATCTCGCGTTCCGCCCGTTGATCCAGGGCTGAAGTGGGTTCATCCAGCAGCAATACCTCCGGTTGGTTCGCCAGAGTCCTTGCCAATGAAACGCGTTGGGCTTCGCCGCCCGACAAGTACAATACATCCCTTGAAGCAAACCCTTCCAATCCTACCTGTTCCAGCAGAGCGTCGATCTTTGAGGTAGTCAAATCTTGGCCGTGTTGGTGCGGCCCAAACCGCAAATTGTCCGCGACGGTTCCGGGAAATAGGTGAGCAGCCTGCATCACCATCCCAACGCGACGCCTTAACTCTCGCGGGGCTAGCTCACGATAATCTTGACTATAGAGGAGCACTGTCCCGCCCGATGGCTCATCGAGGCGGTTGAGCAGCCGTAAGAAGGACGACTTACCGGCTCCACTAGGTCCGACTACAGCTAGTACTTCCCCCTCATGCACGTTCACGCTGATATTGCTGACAAGAGTTTTACCTCTGACAAAAAGAGACAAATCCCTTGTTTCAAGTGCTACCTTTCGATCGGAAGCAGCAGCTGCGGATGACCGAAAGGCTTTCTGACTGGTCAGAGTTGAAATCACGAATTATGTTGCTGCACTACAGAAATTCGTTTCTTTGGAGAAGGACTTTCAGATGCTCTCTCTTCCAAACCGTCCGAGACCACCACACCGTCTCGGATTCTAATGATTCGATCACAAGCCAGACCTATTTCCTCTTCATGTGTTACCAGCACAACCGTATAGCCCTGGCGTGCTAATGATCTTAATTGTTCTACAACTATATCTGTATTTTTCTGATCGAGCTGGCCTGTGGGTTCATCGCCTAATATTAATGATGGATTATTAACGAGCGCTCTTGCCATGGCCGCCCTTTGGCGCTCACCACCTGACAAACGATTGGCCCAATGGTCAACTCTATGCGATAGTCCTACCTTGTCTAATGCATCTAAAATTTTCTTCCTTCGGGTACGCTTATCGGATGATGCATAAATGAGAGGAAGCTCCAGATTTTCAAAAACAGTTGAGTTGGCTAGGAGATCGCAACTCTGGAAAACGAACCCCATCTCCCTGTTCCTGAAGAGCGCTTGTTCTTGAGTGCTGAAATCGAGGACATTTTGACCCTTGAATAGGTAAACGCCGGAAGTTGGAGCATGTAGGAGTCCGAGAACATAAAGAAGGGTCGATTTCCCGGACCCTGACGGACCCATTATTGCCACCATCTCCCCGCGGAAAATTCTTATATTTGCCCCGCGAAGCGCGTGGATAACATTGGTTCCGTCAATATAATCCTTTACAAGGCCACGAGTTTCTATTACCAGCCCGTCGTTCATCAATTACCTTGCGTCCCGGTCCGGTTCTTAAAAATCGTATTTGTAGTATAGCGCATCGGCCGGGGAATTCCTATAACAATACAGCCTAAACATCTTGCCCTGTTCGTCGAGGCCATGCTACATATATATAATGTTCCGTCTCACCAGGCAAGCTCAAGGCAGACACGGTTCATTCGTCAAACTTGCCCAGTTTGATTCGGAGGACTATGCCGTAATTGTGAGGTCTCCATTTGATATGAGACTTCATCAGAGCTATATCGGGCCAGACCTCGCAAAGGCAGAGGAAATCTTCACCTCTGAGGTCACCAAAATAGCTGACTTGGCTAAAGAGCGGTAGCCCGAATCGTATACATCGTTCGAGAAGATCTTTTTTCTGAATCCTTGTCGTTCAACCACTTGCCTTATTGGCTCCGCTAGTCCTAAAATTCCTCATTTCGCGAATCTCATCGTCATGCAGATCTTTAGGAGATCATTCGATGGCTAAATTACAATTGAAGGGGGAATGGAAACTCTGGGCTGGATTTGCCGCCATTTTTATTCTAGCAGCTTTTTATCTTTATATGGTGAGTCGGCCTCCTATGGAAGGCGGGGAATACCTGTGGCGCGTTGACAAGATAATCAGTTCAAGAGAATTCAGCCTTAGAAGCTTAGGAAATATTATTCGATTCCGATTGATCGGCTTGCATGTGCCGCAGTCCCAAGAACAGCCGGCCAAGGCCTACCTGACCTCCTCTCTGGAGAATCAATGGGTTCGGATTAAGGTACTGCGCGATGACCCACAAGGCACAAAAGAAGGTTTTTTATATATGTCGGGAGAAGATATTATTGCCAGAATGATCAGACAGGGTCTGGCTGAAATTGATCGAGACGAAAAGAGCTTTGACGTAAGGCCATATATGGAACTCGAGCAGGAGGCGAAAAGAGAACGGAAAGGTCTTTGGGCCCAGTCACCACAAGGAGCAAAATAAAATGAAGGTCCTGCTAGTCGGGTCGGGGGGACGCGAACATACTCTGGCATGGAAAATGGCCCAATCGGAACTAGTCTCTGAAGTGCTTGCAGCACCGGGAAATGTGGGTATAGCCGGAGAACCGAAATGCCGGATCATAAACATCTCCGCGGATGATATCGGGGTGCTTCGTAAGTTTGCTTTGGAAGAGAATGTAGATCTCACTGTCGTAGGCCCGGAAGCCCCCTTGGTAAACGGTTTGACTGATGCTTTTCAGGAAGTCGGACTTAAGGTGTTTGGCCCTTCTGCCAAAGCCGCTCAACTTGAAGGTAGCAAAGTATTTACTAAAAACCTGCTGCAAAAATATGGCATACCAAGTGCAGATTTCGAGGTTTTTGAAAATTTTGGGGCCGCGTCAAAATATCTGGAGAAAGTACCTTTGCCTGTAGTGATCAAGGCGGACGGGCTTGCCGCAGGAAAAGGAGTTTTTGTTTGTCATGATCGCAGAGAAGCTCTCACAGCCTTGAATTCCATTATGAAAGATCGAGCCTTTGGCGACGCGGGAAACAGGGTCATCATAGAGGAGTGCCTGGAAGGTGAGGAAGCATCGTTTATAGCTTTGACCGACGGCAAATTTGTGCTCCCCCTGGCCAGCTCTCAGGATCATAAACCTGTATTCGACGACGATAAGGGGCCCAACACTGGAGGAATGGGCGCGTATTCACCCGCACCGGTAGTGACCGAAAATCTTCATCATCAAATCATGAATAAAATCATGTTTCCCGTAACACGTGCATTGGAAGCCGAAAATGCTTCATATCTTGGATTTCTTTATGCTGGATTGATGATAAAAGATGGACAAGCTAAGGTGCTGGAATTCAACGCGCGCATGGGTGATCCCGAAGCTCAGCCGCTGCTGTTCAGAATGGAATCCGACTTGGTGCCCTTGATGCTTGGTGCTATTGATGGGACGCTCGAAGGAATGACAATTCAGTGGGAGCCTCTCGACGCGGTGTGCGTGGTCATGGCTTCAGGCGGATATCCGGCATCTTACGAAAAAGGTAAAACCATTACGGGAATTCGAGATGCCGAATCACTGAAAGGTGTAAAAGTTTTCCACGCGGGGACCGCCAGTGGACCGAAAGGGTTAATCACCGCAGGAGGCCGGGTTCTGGGGGTTACCGCCAAATGCGACGGAATCTCACAGGCCATACATAAGGTTTACCAAGCAGCAGATAAAATCAGTTGGGAAAACGTGCATTACAGAAAAGATATCGGCAAGAAAGCGCTGAACAGAGTGGGTTGAAGATCGACAATTTCCGACGGTTCCGCTTTAAGAGGGTGCTGTTGACTAGAGACGTTTCAAATGGTATTTTTCACCTAGAGACTTGAATGGGTTTCTTTACATCCAAATAGTCCCACAATAAGGAGTTCGGCGTGGCTATCGGCAGGACCAACACAGACGAAGAGGCGTTGAATAATCGCTCCGAGGAGGAAGCAGATCAATCCTGGTTCTGGACCGATGAATGGCAGCAGAGGATTGCCGAAGCCATGAACGATGTTGAAGAAGGGCGTGTCAAGGAATTCGATAACGTGGAAGATTTAATTGCTGATTTGAACAGCGAATGAATAATGAGCTTGCTGCGTAATTATTTCGCAGGTGCGTAGTTTTTTCGCTTGACGTAGTTGTCTATAGTGTGAAAAAATGACGCACATGAAAATCTTACGTACTGATCACTTCAAAAAAGATTACAAGAAACTGCATCCTGACATTAGGAAACAGGTGGTTCAGAAACTTAAATTCCTCGCAAAGGACCTGAACCATCCTTCATTGAGAACCCGCAAGCTAAAGGCCACCATTGACTTATGGGAATTCAGGATCACGGCGAACTATCGCGCAGTCTTCAGAATGGAAGGGGAAAATTGCCTGCTCTTAGGAGTTGGCACCCACCGCATCGTTGACAGGATCTGAACTCTCATTAATGGAGGACTGATCATCAGCGGCAGGCAGTGTTTGTCTGATGAGTTTCTTGCTTCCCCATAGCGGCTCAGTCATCACGACATCTTTCGCAGTGCTGCCACAATATCTTCAGACTCCATTCTTTTGGTATAATCTGCATCCACAAAAGCGAACCTGATCTCTTGATTCTGATCAATCACGTAAGTTGCCGTCAGCGGCAGCTCAAATGAATTGTCGCCATCGACCGAAGGAAGATTAATTCCGAACTTTGCGTAAATTGGCCTCAATTCAGTCGGGAGTTGGAATACGATTCCGAACTGCCGTGCCAGCTCATTGCCTGAATCACTAAGAACTTCGAATGAAAGTTGATTTCTCTCCATTGTTTGTAAAGAGCTTTCAGTCGTTTGAGGCGATACAGCCACAACAGTTGCTCCCAGTTCCCTAATACGTTCCATTTGGCGCTGCAACGACCGCAGCTCTAAATTGCAGTACGGTCACCAGCCGCCTCTATAAAAACTCAACACCACCGGACCTTTTTTCAGAAGTTCCCGTAAAGCAACTGATTTTCCAAGAGCATTTGGTAAATCAAAATCGGGCGCCATATCTCCAACTTTTAGACATCTTTCAGTTATCCCGGACTCAGCCAAATCCTGTGCAGCATCCTGCATGATATGCCATTTATCCTCAGGAATGCGTCTGTGAGATATTTCTCGTTGCCTGTCCAGTTCTTCTTTTAAGGACATGATTATTCCTTTCTTGAGCGAATTTCATGAGAGGGCGTCAGCTAAGCCTAGCCTATTCTTGCCCGACCAGGCGCTTGAAATTCTCAGCACCAACGATTACGTACGTACCTGTTGCTCTTGTGCAAATTGTTCCATCCTGATCAGCAATTTCCGCCGAAAAGTTCATTCTTGGCCCATCTTGCGATGCAAACCTGCATCGAACTTCGATTTCCTGCTCCACATACAGAGGTTTAAGAAATTCAATTTGTAGTGAACCTGTTACACTGAGTTTCCCGGTTAATTGAAGACTGGACCACCCCATAATTTCGTCAAATAGGCCGCTTTGAATACCCCCATGTAATATTTTGCCATAGCCCGCATAAAGTGAGCCAGGATTGAGCCGGCAGACCAGTTCCTTGGGTTCACCTTCAGTTTCGTAGAATATTAATTTCAATCCAATGGGATTATCGGCTCCGCAGAAAAAACAAGTTCTCGGTACATACGGATTGGGAATCTGCTTCATGCGAGTGAACTCCTTCACGGAATTTTTGTCTTTCATACAATAAAGCGACAGCAGAATCTAGATAGGGCGTGTTTGGCTAAAGTCACAGCAAGTCGGCGCCGGGTTCCATCAGGGCACAATCTGGCCTTGACCGCGATCAGCGACGAAGTATAATGAGATCAACAGGCGAGCATTTTCTCCCGCATGTCCGGGTCTTCCTTGTGGAGGCCCGGACATGCGCGTTCTCGGGGATTCTCTACTGAAGAGCAGAAGCTGTTTTTGCAAGTTCCCGTGTCTCGCGATAGAGACCTCTTTCAGAAACTCCCAAACGGCAAACAGCTATTGACTGGGCTTTTCTTTTTGCGTACCAGCATGCCCCATACGCTGGAGGTGACATCGAATAGCTGCTTAGGTACAAAAAAAGAGGCCCGTTTATGTAACGGGCCAAGGAAGGATTAGGTTTGGTTTGTCGCTGGGGAATAAAAGACCATTTTTCTATAAAGTTGTCAAGCTTTTTTAAATTAAAATATAATTAAAAGTGATGCAGCACCAGATACTATTTATGTATGTAATGATAATCACAGTCAACTTTGATAATTGTTAAACTTTAGCCGAAACTCCGAGCAAGCACAATTCTCCCCATTGCAAGGCGTGACTAACAAGCTGGGCAGTTTACTTCATCCGCTGCTTATGTTCTACTTCGCCGGTCGTTGGCAGGCTGCCGAGCAGTATGGCGCTTCTTCCGGATTTTCCATGTCGCAAATGGCGCATGAGCACGCGTCCGGATGATCTTCCGGTTTCTTGAACTTTTCGCCTTCCATTTTGGCTTTATAATCCGCGATGGCCCGTTGCAGGGCATCCGCGCCAAGATTCGAACAATGGTGTTTCTGTTTTGGCAGTCCGTTTAGAGCATCGATCACTGATTTTTTGGAGATTTTCATTGCCTCTTCGAGTGATTTGCCTTTGGCCATTTCACTAACCATGCTCGAAACCGCAATCGCTGCCCCACATCCGAAAGTCTGGAATTTCACGTCTTCCAAAATATTGTCCTTGACCTTTATATAAAAGGTCATTATGTCGCCACATGCCGGATTGCCCACTTCACCTACACCGTCAGCATCCGGTATTTCCCCCACATTACGAGGATTTCTAAAATGATCCATTACAACTTCGTTATACATTTCCTCACTCCTGATGTGATAAGGCTTTTGTTCCGCTAAACAACTGCATGTGGATTTATCCCACAGTCTTGAATTTCGAGCTCCTCTTATATAGGGGCGACATATCTCTCAACCTTTGAACGATAGGCGGTAAAATTTTCACCACATCATTAACATCCTCATCCGTATTGTCGCGGCCCAGAGTGAACAACAGAGAGCCCTGAGCAGTGCCTGCATCAATGCCCATCGCGAGCATAACATGAGAGACTTTGAGAGATCGAGAAATACAAGCTGAACCGCTGGCTATCAATATACCATCCATGTCCAAGAACAGCAGCATGGCCTCGCCCTCTACATAGCGAACCAAGACACTCACATTTCCCGGTAATCGCTGCGTTGGATGTCCGACGACGGCAACTTCTTCCATGGCCTCCGGAAGTTCTTTCATTAATCTATTTCTAAGTGGCACAAGGTGAGCGGCACGGGAATTCATTTCAGTCGGAGCTATTTCAGCGGCTTTTCCCATTCCTATGATTCCCGGCACATTTTCCGTTCCAGCGCGCAGTCCGCGCTCTTGAATCCCCCCGTCCAACAGAGGAGCTATTTTTGCCCTTTTTCGGATATAGAGCGCGCCGACACCGAACGGACCGTAAAACGGATTAGCGGCCAGGGATAAAAAATCCACATTCAAAGATTCCACATCGACAGGTATGACTCCCGCAGTTGCAACAGCATCGGTATGGAACGGGATATTATGCTCTCGCGCTATTTTACCGATTTCTTCAATAGGCTGAATGCTTCCGACTTCATTGTTCGCGTGCATGATTGAGATGAGAGCCGTTTTGGGTGTAATCGCCTTCTCAACATCGTGTGGATCCACAATGCCATAATTATCAACGGGCAGTCGGGTCACTTCTATTCCCTCTTTTTCCAGGGACTTTATTGCGTGCATAATCGAGAAATGTTCTATCGAGGAAGTTATTAGATGATTGCCTCGTGACCTATTTGCCTGCATGGCACCTTTTAATGCCCAATTATTAGCTTCGGTACCTCCCGAAGTAAAAACGATTTCGTCTTCTTGAGCATTTATCATGGCCGCTACTTTAGCTCTCGCTTCCTCAATAGCGTCTGAGACAACCTCTCCCACGCTGTGCATACTCGAAGGATTCCCGTATTTGTCGGTTAAGAACGGCATCATCGCGTCCAAAACTTCCGGTAGTAGCGGCGAACCGGCCACATGGTCCATATTAATGGTTCTCATAGATCAGCCCTCGAAAAAGAGTTTGAGTTTAAAATTGGAGGCCCTACTAAGATGCATTTAACTTAATAACACAGTCCCTCAATGTCAACGCTGGTCATTGTGCTTCGCAGTTGTGTCTGAGTAGAGACTGTGTTAAAAAATGTATGTTGGCCATTTGGACCAACCGCTGATCCAGTTTTCCTAACACGTTAATTTCTTGAACGATCCCAGAGACCGGACAGCGATCAGCTTCTGTTCCGTGCCGATTTTGAGGAGCGAAATAGCTTATGAAAAGCTCTAAATGGGGTATATCCCGCGAAGAAGCTATCGAGTTGATGGAGCAACACCTTGACACCGAACCATTGCGCAAGCATAGCCTCGCGACGGAGGCCATAATGCGGTCTCTGGCGACCCGTTTTGATGAAGACCCGGAAAAGTGGGGGCTAATTGGTTTATTGCACGACATAGATTATAACGAGACACGTGACAAAATGGATAAACATACGCTCGTAACCGAGCAGATCCTACTCGAGAAAGGCGTTGATCCTTCAATATCCGAAGCAATAAAGTACCACAATGCAATGAATCTCGGCCTTACTCGTAACCAACCTGTCCACTGGGCCCTCACGGCCGCCGAGACCATGACCGGTATGATTGTGGCAGCGACTCTGGTCAACCCGGATAAGAAATTATCCTCTCTCAAGGCTAAGTCGGTCAAAAAACGAATGAAAGCCAAAGAATTTGCCCGATCAGTGAATCGGGACCATATCCTTCTGTGCGAGAAAATAGGGCTTAGCTTGGACGATTTTATCGAAGTCAGCATTAATGCCATGGGATCCATAAGCGATCGTCTCGGCCTGTAGCCTCATCCTTCATCGTGTGACAATTCCGGCCTTGATCCAGCATCTGCAGCAATTCTCTAGTCAGATTCCTGCACGGATTTCCTAGATTTATGCAAAATTCAACGCCAATTTACTAATGAGCTGAGGCCTGAGGTTCGATGATGACCTTTATGGATTCCGCGGCCTTGCTAACGAGGGCAAAACCGTTCACGGTCTTTTCCAGCGGCAGACGATGCGTAATCATATCGTCTACATTTATTCTTCCTGATGAAATGAGTTCAATGGCTTTGTGAATATCTCGCGGACTGCCGGCATATGCGGAAGTCATGGTGATTTCTTTTCTCCAGAGATCGTTGAAAGGCATATCAACTTTGGCTCCCGGATCCGATGGAGCGAAAAAGAGGATAGTCCCTCCTCGATCAACAGCTCCAAAAGCTTGCTGTATTGCTTGTGGTGCTCCTGCAGAAACAATAACCAACTCCGCAAGCCGGCCGTTGTTATTCTCTTTCAAACGTTCTAATAGATCGTCGCCTGCCGGTAAGGTGATATCCGCACCCAGATCAGCCGCAGCTGCCAACCTTCGGGGATTAATATCCACAGCTATGATTCGAGACGCGCCTGCGATCTTTGCCAATTGCACGTGAAGCAGCCCGGCAATACCGGTACCAAATATTGCCACTCGTCTCCCAGGAATCCACCCGGCGTGTAGCTGGCCGCGAAAAACGCAAGCAAGCGGCTCGATAAATACTGCTTGGTCATAGGACATTTGATCCGGCAATTCGTAAACGCCGTTCCTTACATTAATTGCCGGGACTCGCAAATATTCGCTGAAACCGCCCGGATCGAAATTTGTGGAAGCCAGCGTATCGCACACCGAATGATGCCCGGCTAAGCAGTAACGGCACATATTGCAGGGCACATGATGCGAAACGAATACCCTGTCACCTTTCTTCCAGCGCGGAACATCTCGGCCTATTTCGGCAATTTCCCCCGCTATTTCATGCCCAAGCACAAGCGGCGCTTTCGGCACTCGATACCATTCAAGCACGTCACTGCCGCAGATCCCACACGCCCAGACCTTAACAAGGAGTTCATCAGGCCCAATACGAGGGATATCCATCTGCTGGATCCTGATATCCTCATTGTTATAGTACATGGCTACTTTCATTGAACCATCCGTGACCTGGTGGTGAGCGCTTATTTCTTTGGTTTAGTTTTGGAAACCGGGGCTTTGGTTTTTGAGGGCTTCAGTCTTTTTTTCTCATCATCGTAAATTTTGAGCGCTGTTTTCGGCTTTTCGTTGTAGTGAACGACGGCTCTAACAGCTTTAATCATTCCGACAGGGGAATCCGACTGGAAGATATTGCGCCCCATATCCACTCCAACGGCTCCTTCGGTAATGGCTTTAAAAGCCATAGTAAGCGCTTCCAATTCGGGCAGTTTTTTGCCGCCCGCCATGACGATTGGCACGGGGCATGTCCCGGTTACTTTCGTGAAATTTTGGCAGTAGTACGTTTTAACCATATTAGCGCCCATTTCTGCGGCTATCCTGCTCGCTAGACTCAGGTATCGCGCGTCTCGAGCCATTTCCCGACCAACAGCAGTGACGGCCAGCACAGGAATACCCGCGGCATATCCTGCATCTAGGAGATCCGAGAAAGCTACCAGCGTCTGATGCTCATGCGGAGCGCCTACATAAATGGAAAAGGCCATTCCAGCGGCGTTCAAGCGAATACAATCATCCACATCCACGTTCCAAGTTTCATTAGATAATTCAGTCAGGACGCTTTGGCCGCCGGAGACTCTCAATACAATCGGCGTCTGACAACCGGGCGGCACTGACGAGCGAAGAATGCCTCTGGTCAGCATCAGGCAATCTGCGTATGGAATTAGAGGCTCGAGGGTCTGCTCCATTACTTCAAGGCCGGAAGTGGGCCCCTGAAAATATCCGTGGTCCACGGCCAACATTACGGTTCGCCCGGTATCGGGTTTAATGATCCTGGACATCCGATTTTTCATTCCCCAGTCCAGGTGGGCCGATCCTTTCAAATGGAAACCCACAGCGCTCCCTGTACCTGAGATCTTTACGTCTTTTGCTTCTCTCAATCCTTCTACGTCGGCCATAGCTAATCCACCTTTCTGATGAATAATGCGAAAGAATGAATGCTAACAAACCAATTGGGCGGCTGTCAACCTGGCATTGAGATAATCTGCGATAGATGAAAAGGCTTGATTCAGTGGGGAGACCGGCAGCTCGACAGTCCTTACAAATTCGCAGCACCGTGTAATCAGTAAAATACTGCTTTTTTCAGGACAGCGTCCGGAAATTTGAGACCGAGGTTTTTCATGATTCCTTGGTTAATGCAAATTGCCGGGTCCGGGTCCATTTTGACAGGTACTTTTGAGATCGGTTTTCTATTGACAAGCACTTCTACGACCGATTCTGCAAGCATACGGCCCAATTTAGATTCATCCACACCCATTCCTGCAAGCGTGCCCTCTTTAACCGGCTCGCATGAATAAGAAAAAACAGGGATCTTTTTGGTGTTGGATATGGGGAGCAGGCTGGCTGTGAATTCCATCGCAAGCCGTGTGTTGCTGATGACAATTAGATCTACATTGTCGGCCATCTTATTTGTTTCCTCTACTAATTTCTTGAGATCGGAAGCCACCACATCACTGTATTTCAGACCGATATGCGCGCATTGCGATCGCGTTTCCTGCTGTTCGATCAGTCCACTGGGATCAGCCAATTCGACCACTAGTCCAACGCGTTTTATATTAGGGAACAGCTGCATAATGATTTCAAACCTTTTACTATATGGTACGTAATAGGTAACGCCGGTGACCTTTCCTTCAGGAGCCTCGAGAGATTTCATGGCACCCAGATCGACAGGGTTATTCGTTGCTCCTATGAAACAAGGAATCTTTGGATTGGCAGTCGCCAGAAATTCCGCGCCTGTGGAGTCGAGAAAAACTATGCCGTCCATCGTTTTCTCCGCATCGCGAAAAATTGCTTCCGCTTCATCCATGCTCTTAAGCTGCCGGTGCAGCTTTACCTGAATATCGGGGGCGAGTTCCCTTAATTTCGGTAGAAACCCCAAAATAAGATCGGTCGGCCTGTGGGACTTGCCGACCCACATGACAACAATTTTTCTTTCCGCTGCGCTCGCTTCTCTCGACACACCGCCTGCAACCAGTAATGCCACGCATACGAGAAACAATAAAACGGTCCGTTTCATCTTCAGTCCTCCTAATCTTCCATATTTTATGAATTTATTTCTTCTTGTGAGTCTCATAGACGGAAGTGATGGCTGACACTTGACCTTACACTGATTTGGAGTGTCGGGCTTTCAACCTCCGCCTGTCACTCCCCGAGCAATCGCTTCTTCACGCAATAATCAACGAACGTTTTTGGGCCGGGTGATTTGGCGTTCTCGTCAAAAAACAGGAAAAGAGGCGTAATGAGCTGATAAGACCTGTCTTTGATTGTCTGCTTGGAAGGAACGACATACATATGAAGTTCGCTTCTCGCCACGGCCAACACTTTCACCTCGTCTTTTCCTTTGGCTTGTTCCACTAGTCGGATGGGCGCATAACCGATGGCGTTTGGGTTCTTTGCCACGTCTCCAACAACATTCTTAAAGTATCTCAATATTCGAGCCGAAGGAGAAACAGGTCTGTTTCCGAGCGCTGTCTGATTGAAGTATGTGCCTATACCGGATTTGGGAGTCTCTATCACTACTACATCGACTTTGGAATCCGGACCCTTGACCTGAGCCCAATTCGTAAACTTCCCAGTGAACAAATTCCGCACTTCGTCCAGGGTCAATTTTTCCACAGGGTTTGACGGATGGCAGATCAGCGCAAGGCATTCCCAGTCCACCAATCGGGAGATGAGCTTCAGGCCTTTGGCTTCGGTCAGCTTTTCTTCGTCGTGGGTCATGGCATGCGCCGACATCCAGACCTGCGCCTCACCTGTGATTAGATTGTCCAGGGGGCCGGTCGCCGTGCCTCCGCTGACCATAATCGAGTAGTCGGGGTGATCCTTCATAAAAGAATGAGCCAAATCATCCATCAACTGAGCTACAGCGGCATCTCCCTTGACGATTAGGACCTGCTTCTGTTGCGTACCGACTCCAAAGCAAACCGTAGAGGTGAACAACACCACCGTACAGACCAACACCATTGTCAAAGCGATTCTGTTCATAGCCAAACACCTCCTTGTCCGGTTATGTGACAAGCATGAGTGCTTGCATTCACTTACCTTGCCCCGCCTGGAATGAATCTGCACCTGAAATCAGATCAAACTGGATCAAGTTAAATTGCGGCAGCTGCTGGTTTGCCCAGTTCGCGCGCGTTTAGAACCACGGGCTAAAGGGACAGAGATAGAGATAATCGACCAAAGTTTTGTATGGAGATCTCTAGAGAGCTGATCTGTCGCGCAACCGGTTTTTGGCTTTGGCGATACTAACCCATTTTGCACTATTAACATTTTTTATCTGCGAGATACAAGATATTTTGCCGGCACCCAGTCATACTTTTTGCCATGGATTAGATCGGATTAACGAAAAGAGAAGAAAGCAGCGGCCGTACTCGTGATTTTCGAATTCAGCCAGTATAATTTTTAACCTACTTATGCGAGTAATGTCTTATATTGCATCTGAACCGAAGATGATTGTTCAAGCAAACTCGAATATAGGGCAGCCCGAGGCAATATTTGCAAATGGGGAGGAACGACCATGGAAAAAAGAAAACTGGGGGCCAAGACTTTTCTTTACCCGATGCCCACAATCTTGGTAGGCGCTACCGTAAATGGGAAAGCGAATTATCTCACTATTGCATACTGTGGTATTGCTCAACATGTCCCGCCTATGGTCTTCGTTACCATGGGCAAAACTCATTACACCAATTCCGGGATAAAGAAAAACAAGACTTTCAGTGTGAACATCCCTTCTGAAGAGATGGTCGAGATTACAGATTACGTAGGGATTTATTCAGGCAAAAGAACCGACAAATCGGGGCTGTTTGACGTCTTCTACGGTGTACTGGAAACCGCACCCATGATTAAGCAATGCCCTCTGAACCTTGAATGCAGTCTGGTAGAAAGCATCGATCTGGGTGGATCTAACGACATATTCATCGGTGAGATTGTGGAAGCGTACGCTGAGGAGAAGTATTTGACGGAAGGCCTTCCGGATATTGAGAAAATAAGACCGATTATTTTTGCGATGCATACTAACAATTATTGGAAGTTAGGGAATTTACTAGGAAAAGCTTGGAATATCGGTAAAGGCTTTGAGCCAAAGTAATGGCGCCCGATTCTACAGATATTGGATCAGTAGCTTAGGGCCTAAGAAGCTGTCGTTTCCAGTGATGTCCCAAGGCAAAATCATGGCTTATAAAGCTGATTTTTGCGTCAGCCGCGTATCCGACCAAGCACAAGCGTTTTATGCGGTTAATTTGGCGTCCCGATGACGAGCCACCTGAACTTTGTCGTCTCGCTCGACTCGGAATTGGAATTGCCCGAAAAGCTGACAATTCAATGGCCAAGCTTTTGATTATTATTCGGATTGCAAATCCTTTTGACTTAACGCGCCTAATGCGATAGAGTATCGCCCGTTGTTTAATAGCAGCCTGGACACACTTGAATCTTGATTCTGATATATTTGACGTGGTGGTTCACTATAGAGAACAGCACTTGAAGACCGTACGGTCGAGGATTTAGGCGTTGCTCCGGTTTTCTCATCGGGCAACACACTTTGGGCCAATCTGAGTTCAAGTAGCTTGTTGTGTGGTTTCGGCAGGGATTTTTCTCAGAATCTCTGTTGTGACTGGGAATTTGGGGATGGACACCATTTTTCTGATTCTGATTAACTGACCTGTTTAATCTATTTCATAACCAAATAATTTTGTTAATGCGAACCGTAATTTGCATCCAAACTCGGGACAAAATAACAGGCGGAAATAATCTTCCTGAAATTTTGCGCCTGCCACCGTTGTTCGAGTGGCCTCTTTAATAACGGGCCTCAATAAATATACGGAGGTTAAAGAGTGAATCGGAAGCATCTATCCGTTTTGGTAGGCTGGTTTCTCGCGATTTCACTCTTGTTGGCGGGTGCAAGCACACCGGTTTGCGCCGCGGATCTTACCTACTCGACCTTTTTCCCCGCGACACATGCTAACGCCATACTGGCGCAGCAATGGTGCGATGAGATCGCGAAAAGAACCAATGGCGCGGTCAAGATCAATTTGTTCCCCGGCGGTACTCTTACCCCTGCGGACCAATGTTATGACGGCGTTGTGAAGGGGATATCGGACATTAGTTTTTCAGTACTCAGTTATGTAAAAGGGCGGTTCTGGTTAACTGAAGTTATAGACCTGCCATTGGGGTACAAAAACGGTGCCCAGGTAACTCACTTGGCCAATGCGTACTATGAAAAATTCAAACCCAAAGAGCTGGATGACGTCAAAGTAATGTATCTTCACGGCCATGGTCCCGGGATTGTTCACACAGTCAAAAAACCAGTGGAAAAACTTGAGGATTTAAAAGGAATGAAGATCCGGTGCACCGGTACGAGCTCTAAGATAGCGGCTGCGCTGGGGGCCACGCCCGTAGCCATGCCTCAAACAGAAACATATGAGGCTCTTCAGAACGGTGTGGCTGAAGGGGTGTTGGGACCTATCGAAGTACTTAAAGGTTGGAAATTCTCAGAAGTTACCAATTACACTACACTGAACTATGGCTCTTCATACACGATCACGTTTTTTGTGGTTATGAATAAGAAAAAATGGGATGGATTGCCCAAGGATGTCCAGGAAACAATCGAGAAAATAAACAAGGAGTGGATTGAGAAACAGGCAAAAATTTGGGTTGATATAGATCAGGAGGGCAAGGAATTCGCACTATCGAAAGGTCACAAGTTCATTGAACTGTCTAAAGAGGAAGATGCGCGTTGGGCCGAACTCACGAAGCCGATCCTTGCCGAATACGTCAAGACCACTAAAGAAAAAGGGCTCCCTGGTGAAGAAGCATTGAAATTCTGCCAGGAATGGCTCAAGAACAATCAGCAATAATCCCGATAATATAGCCTGCCTCAGCCTCCTCTAATTCGGGAGAGAGCGCACTGCTAAGCTTCCATAATGAGAATCTCATGAAGACAATTCAGTTTAAATAGTTAGAAACTTGACCAGCCTTGAAGGGGCCTTGCTCAGCCTCCGGCCTGAGGCGGCGCAAGGGGCGGTCTTTAGAAACTTTTACATTGATCATCAACCAAGGAGAAAAGAAATCATGAGAAAGAAGAAATTGTCGGCTCTTATGTGTGGCTGCCTTGCGGCATGTCTATTCGTCGCCATGACTGCCACATTGGGGTGCGCCGAGACCGTTCGAATGACGTACTCGACCTTCTTCCCGGCTCCGCACAAAAATGCGGTACTGGCTAGCGAGTGGGCCAAGGAGATAGAGAAGCAGACAAACGGGGCGGTGAAGATCGACATGTTTGTCGGGGGTACCCTAACGCCGGCGGACCAGTGCTATGACGGTGTGGTGAAGGGGATTTCAGACATTGGTTTTTCGGTTTTGAGCTATACCAAAGGCAGGTTCCCGTTTATGGAGGTGCTTGATTTGGCTTTGGGCTGCAGGAGCGGGTATACGTATACCAAGTTGTGCAATGCATTTTACGAGAAATTCCATCCCAAAGAGTTGGATGAGGTTAAGGTGATGTATCTGCACGGTCACGGTCCGGGTATTATTCATACCAAGAAGAAGCCTGTGCACAAGCTTGAGGATTTGAAGGGCTTGAAGATTCGATGCACGGGCACGACCCAAAAAATAGTTTCTCACCTGGGCGCCTTACCCGTTGGTATGACGCAGACCGAGACATATGATGCGCTTTCCAAGGGAGTAGTGGACGGTCTGGTGTCACCTCTGGAGACCCTGAAAGGGTTCAAGTTTGCTGAGGTGGTAAAGTACACGACCGAGGATTACGGGGCTTCGTATGGGATGTGCTTTTTTGTGGTGATGAACAAGAAGAAGTGGGCATCGCTACCGAAAGATGTCCAGGCGACCATCGAGAAGATCAACCAAGAGTGGATTGAGAAGCAGGGCAAGGCCTGGGATGAGATAGACAAGGAAGGAAGAGAGTATGCGCTTTCCAAGGGAGTGGAGCTGATACAACTCTCCAAGGAGGAGGATGAGCGCTGGACCAAGGCGGTGCAGCCCCTGTTTCAGGAGTACATTACTAGCATGAAGGCAAAAGGTCTTCCGGGCGAGGAAGCTGTGGCTTTTTGTCGGGAATGGCTGAACAAGAATTAGTAAGGGTCTGCATTTTGTACTACTCTTCCCGATGGGAAGAGTAGGCACATAGAGTCAGAGGTAACAATGAACGCTATTGCAGGATGGCTGTCTCGTGTGATGTTCCTCATCGCGGGTCTTGCCCTTGTAGGAAGTATGTTCCTGACGGTGGCAGATGTAACCTTGCGGTCCTTCGGTAGACCTATTCTGGGGACTTTCGAGCTTATAGGCTTGCTGGGCGCAGTGGTTATAGGTTTTGCAATTCCTCAGACCTCACGTCTTGGTGGTCACGTAATAATGGAATTGATAGCTCATAAGCTCCCAGCGATTTGGCAGTGGGTGCTGCATGTTGTGACCCGAATTATGGGTATAGGATTATTTGGGTTAATCGCGTGGAACCTGTTGTCTATGGGGGACGATTTCAGGCGGGTGGGTGAAGTGACACCCATTTTGTCTGTGCCTCTGTATCCTGTTCCTTATGGAATTGCCTTTTGCTGCGTGATTGAGTGCCTGGTTCTACTGATCGACATGGTGGGAAAGAAGGATGGTGACACATGAGTCTTGCAACCATATCCCTGTTGACTATTGTATTCCTCTTTGTCCTCTTCCTCCTGGGTCTGGAGATCGGGTTTGCCATGGCTCTTGCGGGTTTTATAGGTTTCGCTGCGGTTGTAAACGTTGATGCGGCCTTCAATCTCCTGGCCAAAGATATCTACTCTGCGGTATCTTCGTACGGTTTGACCGTCATACCGATGTTTGTGTTCATGGGGCAGCTTGGAGCGAGCGGAGGGGTGGCGCGGAGTCTTTATGATTCGGCGTACAAGTTTATCGGCCACATACCCTGCGGTCTTGCATTGGCAACGGTCGGCGCGGCTACGGCCTTCAAGGCCATATGCGGGTCCTCTCCGGCAACTGCCGGTACGTTCGCAAGCGTGGCAGTGCCGGAAATGGACAAATACAACTACGACAGACGACTCTCTTGCGGTACTGTGGCAACAGTGGGCACCCTGGGAATTATGATTCCCCCTAGTGTCACGCTTATTATTTATGCAATGATAACAGAGACATCCATTGGCAAGATGTTTCTGGCAGGGATCATTCCGGGGCTGATACTAGCCTTGTCTTTTGGGCTCACACTCTTGGTGTGGGGCCGCATGAATCCAGGCCTGGGCCCGAAAGGGCAGAAGTTCAGTTGGAAGGAGCGTATGGCATCTGTGCCGCCGGTAATCCCGGTCGCGGTCATATTTCTTCTGGTAGTGGGCGGTATCCTGACCGGTTACTTCACCCCCACAGAGGCGGGGAGCGTGGGTTCCTTTGCGGTGCTTGTGTATCTTGTTATCAAAGGGGACATGAACTTCCAGAAATTCGTGAGAGCGGTAGTGGAAAGCCTTCGGATTGCCTGTATGATCCTTGTTCTCATTGCCACTGCAAATCTGATGGGTCACTTTTTTGCCGTAACGCGCACGCCCTTTGTGGTGGCTGACTGGCTTGAGAGTCTCAATGCTGGTCGCTTTGTGGTGATGCTGATCATCATAGCGGTCTACGTTATAGGTGGGTCATTCATTGAGCATTTGGCGTTTCTCATTTTGGCGACGCCGATTTTCTTTCCGGTAGCCATGAAGCTGGGATATGATCCGGTGTGGTTTGGGATTATTCTGGCCGTTGTGACAATGATCGGGGTTGTCATTCCTCCTTTGGGCATCAATGTCTTTGTGGTATCAGGTGTAACCAAGGAGCCGATAAACAAAATCTACCGGGGGGTATATCCCTACGTCATCGGCATGACCATATGCCTGTTCATTTTCTTGCTCTTCCCGGAAATTTCCCTGTGGCTCCCCAACTATTTCATGCAATAGATTAAACCAAGGGCAGCGCCTCGGTTGCTATCGACCATGTGTGTTCCATGATCCAATACTCAGGACCTTGAGGAAAGTAACATGAACAAAGAAGTTCCTTATTGGAATCCGTATCAGGAAACTCTACCCCCCGATGAACTGGAGAAACTCCAGCTCAAGAAGTTCAAGCGCATCGTGAAATGGGCATACGTCAATTCCAAATTCCACAAAGCCTTGTATGATGACGCGGGTCTAAGCCCTGAAGATATTCGCAGCATGGAAGATGTGAACCGCGTTCCTAAAGTGGAAAAATCCATGATGCGGACCATTCAGCGCAAGGATCCGTTCCCGTATGGGGATGCTCTTTGCGTCCCGTTGGACGAAGTCACGGAATTTCGGCAGACCAGCGGCACCACCGGCAACCCTATTTATCAGCCGGACACCTGGCGGGATTGGGAGTGGTGGTCCGAATGCTGGTCGACTCTATTATGGGCGCAGGGCTATAGACCGCATGACCGTGTTTTCATTCCTTTCGGGTACAATATATTTGTAGCATTTTGGGCGGGTCACTATGCTTGTGAAAAAATCGGGTGTGAAACCGTACCTGGCGGAGTTCTGGATACCAAGGCTCGCATTCTCAAAATAGAGGAGTTGAAGCCCACAGCCATGATGGCCACCCCCACTTACGTGCTCGGGATGGCTGATACGGCAAGAGATAAGATGGGAATAGATCCGGCAAGCCTGGGGATCAAACGGATCACTTGTGCAGGTGAGCCCGGCGCCCTGATTCCTGCCACTAAGAAAAGGATGGAAGAATCCTGGAACGCTAAAGTTTTCGACCATGCAGGAGCGACGGAGATAGGAGCCTGGGGATTTGAATGTGAAGCCCAGCCAGGAGCCCTTCATATAAACGAGGCGATGTTCCTCACCCAGGTTGAAGATCTTGAAACAGGACAGTTGGTCACAGAACCGGGGCGACGGGGCAAACTTGTGATAACGGCCCTGGACAGAATCGGGCAACCATGCGTAAGATTTGATTCCAAAGATATTGTTGAAGTCAGCGACAGACAATGTGAATGCGGCCGAACGTATAGACTCGTCAAAGGAGGAGTGATAGGCCGCTCGGACGACATAACAAAAGTCAAAGGTGTGCTGCTGGCGCCAACCGCGATAGAAGACGTGGTCCGCTCTATTCCAGGTTTTAGCGACGAATACGAAGTTGTCGTGGAAAAGAAAGGCGATGTTGATCACATTAGCCTAAAAGTTGAATTGACTGAGGAAGCTGCGCCAATGGCAGCGGAATTGAAAGCGAAGCTTCAAACGGAGCTCCGGCTAAAAACAAATCTGGGGTACGAGATCCATGTACATCCGTACGGCTCACTGCCTCGATATGAGGTAAAGGCGAGACGCTTTAAGGATCTAAGGAAAAAGGAAGGCTAGTTATGGACCGGCAATTTATCAAAGAGCTGTCCTCAAATGTGAATCAACTGCATAAATTAACTGAAGATTTGTGTCAAAAATCGGAGGATTTCCCCGCGGTGAATCGTAATGCAAAACGTATATTAGCCGCGGTTGATATGTTGAAATTAAATCTTGAGGATTATGTAACTTCTCAATGAGACCGGGGCCAGGTGGAGGGAGTTGTGGACCGGGAGGCCAGCTGGTTCTTTGGTCGAGAGGGTACGGTTGCTGGGCTCATTCCTCGAAAGAGAAGTGGGGAAAAAGGTGCGACATTTTGCCGTGGAGGCCGACAACGGAAAGAAGGCACGATAGCCGTTTCCATTTTTCGAGGACGTTACGTCGCCGACAGTGTTAATTCTCCATTCTTCTCCGAGACAACATTCCCTGCACAAAGGAGTTCCCTCAGTTCAGAAGGCGGCAGGTCATATCAATCTGTGTGCATACGGCTCAAGTGTAATTGTCGCCGATCAGCTGGCCGTAAGCCGGAAGTTGTACGTGGCCCGGGCGGTCCCGCAAGCAACTCCCAATTGCATACAGTTGTTGCCAGAATCCGGGAAAACCGCGGATCGCCAAGAATTCTTTTCGGAAAAGGGAGTTGAGACCAGGTCAGCCCTGTCCCAGGCAGAAAAGATACTTTCCCTCTAACTTAACACTCAGCAAATAATTCGAGGGCAGGTTAGAACAAATTCGAACTATGAGTAGACTTCCTCACAAATATTCACACCGGCTACAGCGTCCTTGGCATAGTAATCGGCTCCGGAATATTCGCGTACCTGCTCGTTTACAGGGGTTCCACCAACGATGATCTTCACCTGATCCCGCAAACCCGCGTCCTTAATGGCCTCCACCACTTCCTTCATTGCCGGATATGTAAAGTTCAAGAGAGCGCTCATGCCTAAGACTTTTGCTCCAGACTCCTTGACAGCTTGAACGAACTTTTCTGCAGGGACATCCACGCCAAGATCCACTGTGTCAAAACCTGCACCCCTGAGCAGCGTGATAACGATGTTTTTCCCTATATCGTGGATGTCTCCTTGGACCGTTCCGATCACCACTTTACCTTTTGTGGTCGTACCGGTTTGAACACCGGCCAGTAGAGGATCGAGTTTTTTCATGACTTCTTTGAGGATCTCTGCTGAATAAATCAGCTCACTTATGAAGTACGTGCACTCGGAAAACAATTCCCCTACCCGAACCATTCCCTCATTACACTCTTGTATGATGTCCAAAGGGTTTGCCCCATCCTTTATCTTCCGGTCAATCAGCTCGTAGACTCTTTTTTCTTCCAGCTTGGCGATTGCCTGAGCAAGATCTCCCATCGTAGTTGCCTCCTAGTTTAGAGCGTCCATTGCCACATGAAGGTATGGGCCATGTTTTCGAGTTGTTCCCAGTTTTTCTTGATTAGATTTTCGTTTCCCATAATTTGCCCGAGTTCCGCTTTTTTGACTTCCCATGGAGTCAATACCTTGCGAGGCTGCAATCCTTCCACTTTGCCGGCGGGAAGAGCAGACCTCGGCTTGGCTTTGATAGTCTTGTCATGCCACCCGTATTCCATAACCGCGTCGATCATGGCCCTGAAGTTTTCGGGTTTTGTATCGTAAGGAAAGGAACATCCTGCGCTGATGACATATCCGCCTCCTTTGGCCAGTCGCTCGCACAACTCTCTCACGTAATCCCTGACCTGATCGGGCGTGCCAATGATCAGCATAGAGTCCTGGACACCTCCTGCCACGCACTGATACCCTTGCAAATCTTTCTTTGCCTGGAAGATATCACCCTGAGAGTCGATATCGCAGAGCACTCGGCCTTTGGGCATTTCACGCATACGATGCCAGTGCTTTCCCCAATCGCCTTCGAGGTATGCACGGATGCTGTAACCGGCGTCGATGATGATTTCCATAACCTTCTTGAATGAAGGCCAGTAAAATGTGTCAAATTGCTTCGGAGACATGAAAATGGCTTTGTGTGTTGGGACGAAGATCGGATACCGTTTCAACGGATCTCCCGTTGAGAGCGCCACATGGGCCATTTCCTGGACGAGCACCTCGCAGGCGGATATGACTTTCTCAGGTTTTCGGAACATGTCCAGAAAAGCGCCGGTCATGCCTCGCATTATGTCCGATAAAGCATCGAAAGGCGCCAGGAAGAATCCGGACATTGGTTGCGGCATCCCGCACTGCTGCTCAAGAAGCATGCCTCGGTTTCGCATTATGCCACCCATCTGCATCTGGGCGAAACCAGCCTTGAGCATCGCAATGTATGAACGCCCCGTTCCTCGATTCCCTAATTCCCCGAAAATTCTGGGCAACAGAATGTCAATCATGAAACCGGGCGGATCATTGATCAGATCGTCATATTCATCCTCTTTCATATACTCCTGCTCGACAAACTGGAATTGGGTGTTCGGTGGAAGATCGCGGCCGGGCAGTTTGTAAGTCTTGACATCGAGAGCATCAAAAAGGGGACCATAGATGCGGTTGTTCCTTAATGTGTCAACTTCCGGAAAATCTTGGCAGAATTTGACTTCTGCCTGCAGCCATTTTTCCGGATCGTACAGTGTCTCTTGCTTGGTGTTTCCGGAATAGACTTCCGCAAAATAGTTGGTGCCCGTCGCAATGGGAATGCGGTCGTGGGGTTCCAAGGCAATTGCCGCCTGGTAGCGGCCCAATCTCTCTTCAAACAGATCCTTCATGTCGTCAGCCATCTCGTCCTCCACGGTTACAGAGTACTCATGGTTTTTTTTGCCCTCATGAGGCTACATATGTGGGGGGACACGCGAGTCTGCCTTTACCGGGAAACGCAGATTATTTCCGGTTTCACTTTCTCGCAATGACAGGAACCAATAATTCCCCCTCACAAACAAATGGATGCAGCCCCTCTCTGGAATGGACCCTGTTGGGCCGGTTCATGCTCTCGCTTCCGACGGGTCCACCGGTAGCATCAGGAATATGCCGACCAGTGGGCCGATGGCCATCAACCACCATACGATTGTGGAAGACCCTGTCCAGTCGATGGACAACCCAAGGACGAACGGCACAATCATTGAGGCTGTCTGGAATATAAAGTTAGCCGTGCCGTTGGCTGTGGCGGCCCACTCTGTCCCCGCAAACTGCGAAATCAGCACTGTGAGCTGAGGGTTAGCGATGTACGAGGTGAACCCAATGAGAAAACCGAATACCGCCAATCCCTCCAGAGTCGTCTGATACCCAAAGATGACACACAAGGGGACTGAGACCGCATAAGCGAGAATGACCAGCCATTTTCGCTGTCCGGTCCAGTCGGAAACGAATCCGGAGACCAGCGGGGCCAGCACTCCGCCGAGGCCGTATATCATCATGATGTAGCCCGCGGTAGGGACCGAGAATGCAAGTTTCTTAACTATATGGTTGTTGGCCCAGCTGGCTGTCCCGATTTCCATCCACATCAGGCAGAATCCTGCCAGAGCAGTGAGGATGAGCCCCCTGCTCCGTGCGATTACCGGGAACCCTCCCAGGAGCGTCTTGCCACCAGCCTTGATTTCTCCGGCCGACCGCATGAGCAACAATACAAGGATCCCGGCAGTTATCGTAAACAGCCCCACAAAGTGGAACGCCCCGGTCCATCCAACAAGCGCATTGAGGGAAGGAACCATGAAATTGGTCACAAGAATGCCGCCGGAAGGAGCAGCCAGAAGAATTCCAAATGCCCTGCCCCGTTCATGGGCCGGAAACCACTCCATCAGGGCCAGAGTGCAGGAAGAAAAGACGGCGCCCGCGCCCAAGCCCGCGATCACTCTCAGGGCGAACCCTGTGTCATAGGTCGTGATAAACCCAAAAGCAGATGTGGAAACCCCCTCGATGATCAGGCTCACACCGAGAATAACTCGCACTCCGAAACGGTCCGCGAGAATCCCCGCAGGTATTTGGGTTATAATATACCCTAAATAAAAAGCGAGCATGAAAGCCCCAGCCTGAGCCGCTGTCATTTTCAGGACCGGCATAACCACCGGGATAAGGGGCGGCCACGTAAACCTCGTGATAAACGTGAAGAGAAAGCAGCCGGCTGTCAGCGCTAAAATCACCCAACGATACGGCGGAGCCTGAACTCCCTCATTTGGCGTATTCACTTGAACACCTCCCTGTTCTTGAAAGGGTTTTTTGATAGACTGAATCCTGATCCGGGTCTCATCTACTGTTCAGTAAGGATCCACTATTTGCCTAACCGCGTCGAACTTGGCTCACAGAATCGCAGGTCCAGCCCGAAGCAATCACTACGGAGCGGATCTATTCGACTCTAATTCGACCATCAAGTCCCTTTAGGGGCCTCATCGGACTCCATGAGGTCTGACGTCCCCCACTTCATCACAAAGGCGGTGGCGAGTAACATTCGGGCGTTCTTTGCGATGGACGGCACTGAACCACCCAGAGACTCGATCTCATGGGCCAGTTTCTCAATCGTTTGAACCCTGGAGCCCACTTCTTTCAACAAGGTTTTGTCCGGAAATTCCATATGACTCACCTCCCTTCCACGTTTCGGAGATCTTTAAACCGTTTCGCCTTGAGCGTATGCCGGGGTAGCCCGCCAGGCGGCGCGACCTCGATAAGGAATCGTAAGTTCGTACGATTCTTCAATTTCTGGAAGAGGTTTTGCGTGACATCCTTCATGACATCTTGACCCAGGTTTTCCTTCGGTTCTATCGTCAGGCTGATCTCATCCATAATGCCCTTTCTGGTCACGCTAATCAGGTACTCCGTAATCTCCGGGAATTCAGCCCTAATTAATTCCTCAACGGCAACGGGAGTGAAGAGTACGCCTCGAATTTTGGTCAGGTCGTCCGTCCTGCCGGAGACCTCATGAATCTTCATAGAGGTCCTTCCGCACTCACAGCCATGCCCTGCCTTTCTGACGATGTCTTTGGTGTTGAATCTTACTAGGGGAAAAGACCGTCTGCCCAGAGGGGTGACTACGGCAACGCCGAGTTCCCCCTCCTCCACCTCAGTGCTCTGATCTTCCATGTCGAGAACCTCGACGAGGAAGAAGGGTTCCATTAGGTGTAACCCATTTCGTTCCGAGCACATAGCTGCCCAGGCACAAGGCTCCGTCCCGCCGATATGGTCGTAAACTTCCGCTCCCCACGTAGATTCCAGCCTTTTTCTTGTCGCTGGAGGAAGGGGCTCGCCCGCGCAAAGCATCCTCTGGATACCCAGGCTTCGAGTATCCACACCCATTTTTTGGGCCTCCTCTGCCATGTGGAGACCGTAGGTTGGAGTGTTCAAGAGCCCTGTTGCCTTTATCTCGCGGATCTTGCTGATTCTTCCTTGCGTATCAAGCGCTCCGCCAGGCACGACCATACAGCCAACTTTTTCGGCCGCATAGTGACCTTCCCAAAAAGCCACGTACACATTGTATCCAAAAGGAACGAAAACGCGGTCCGTCTCTCTGAAACCCGCCATCCATAGAATGTAGCACCAGACCTCTATACGCCACTGCCAACTCTCCACGGTTTCGGGCACGTAGACAGGCTTGCCGGTCGTGCCGGAGGTCTGGCGAAAACAGGTTACGTCTTCCGTGGGTACCCCGGCAATTGTGCCAAACGGAAATGGCTTCGTTTCTTCTTGAGACTGTCTCAGATCCTCTTTATCTATCAGGGGTAGCTTTCTTACATCTTCCATTGTCTTGATGTCTTCGGGATCGATATCGTGATACCTGTTGCGATAAAAGTCGCTGTTGCGCTTTACATAAGAAATAAGATTGCGCAAGCGCCTGAGTTCGATTCCGAGCATCTCTTCTTTCGACATAGTTTCCACATAAGGATTCCAGTAATTCCTTGTTTGGTTTTTCATGCCGCTGCTCCCTCCGATGTGCCTTGGATTTGTGATTGTCAACTGAGTTCGTTGCCTCAGCATCTCACTGTGAAAGAATCAACCTACAGCTTTCCACGTACCGATCCGCGGATCAGGACAATGTCACCTTGATCATGAAGAGTTTCCGAAGAGGTTGAACATCGAAAACCGGTATTGCCAACGACTTGTGGGTGAGTTCGCAAAGGTATATTGGCGAAAGACGGTCATTGATGTCTATTGCGACAAGTATTAGCAACTCCGAAAGCTGCGAAAGCTTATCAGCACCAGCTTGGGCCTTCAGCCGTACGGCCCATATCGCCGCCTGGAGATCCTTCTTGTGTGTTTTTATAGGTACTAAGAGCGCCACGACCCACTCAATATATTCTCCCGCGTCGTAAGCAACTCCTTTCTGCCGAACCATCAAGACTGCTCTCTTTAGCTCACCTTTATCTAGAAGACAGTGTCGGGTAAATTTCCTTAGTTCTTTTCCGAAAGCATTCTGTCAAGCTCTGAGCCGGGGGGCTGCGACAAGAGAGCCTTGCCTCCAGCGCCCGCAAGAAGGGGCAATTGCATACCCACTTCAGAACTGACTTTGATTTGTCCGGCAGCGTCCACTCTGTAAACTGTCACTGCCTTGAGACCGCTGCGCACCCCCAAGAAAGCCGGGAAATTAGGTCTCGCTGATTTCCCTGAGAAAAAGGACGGACAATACGGATGAGCTCAACCCTGGGGTAGCCACTTTTCCCAACAGGTTAAGCCGAGTGCCAAAGCCCAATCGGCCGCAGTTGCCGGTTTCTAGCACTTGCAGATCAATAAGCTTGTGGACGATATTATATGCCGTGCTCTTTTTAAGATTGAGTCTTTTCGCGGTCCCATTTATTCCAAAGGATCTCCTGGACCTTGCCATTAGATCCAGAATCCCGAAACATTCATCAATAGCCGGGACCCTATTGAAATCAGAGTCAGTTGATGTTTTAACGACGTTCTCCAAAGAGAACATTGGGTAACTATATTGAACACCTTTGAGAATAATGTCAACCAAGAAAATCAGTTCAGCGTTGGGATTCAGTTACGAGGGGCAGACTGTAATTGACGAGGAGTGAAAACAACGAAACGATTGCCATTCCTGTCATACCGACGTGCGCTGCTATCCAGGCACCAGACATTATGATGAGTCAAAACAGGCAAGAGGCAAAGGACCGTATGCGAGCGGAGTATGGCGGCCGAGTAAATCTGAAAGGAGAGCTTGAGGTCAGGAATTTGCACGAAAAGCTCGATCATCTCCTAACAAATCACTGGCAGAGGCTTTTGGAGCCGGTACCGCTCGCGTCGGTGAAGAGCGCCACGGTGCCATGAGGATTCAGCACCTCAGTGCCCAGCCGGTGCGTCTTCCAGCTCTCGGTGGTTGCACAAAAAAATTGTTCGGTAGCCGTCTCATAGGTGTAAGTCTCCAGCAAGGATTCAGTCTGTTAGCCATCGTTTTTGGAGAGCATGCCAGTGGCTTGTGCCTAGGTCATGAGGATTGAGACTGGAACCACTGAACGGATGTCATTCGCTACTTTCGTGTACCAATCCTCGTGCGCCATATGTCCACTCCAATCAGAATTGGCGAGTTGAATCGTCGGGCGGGTCCCATTAATGATCTGATCAGTGATCGTACTCGGTGCAATCATACGGAAAAAGCGATAAAGGAGACAAGGGAAATCACTCTGTCCATCCTCAATTTATCGTCCGCATTCAATCCCCTCTTTAAACGAGCAATATGGATTCCAGCAGCCCCATGAGCTGGTAAAGGATCGGGTAAACGATGGTGAATTTTGACTTGACCATGAGCCAGCATAAAGTCACTCCTGCAGCGTATCCCACCACAACGGAGATCATTAAATACGTATCCGAAAAGCGTCTCGCCACGCGATCGGCAAAAGCAAACACAACCATGGTCAGCAGCGCACCGATTACCAGCATCCAAGGTATGTAATCGGGCCCGCAGCGCTTGAGAAGCGCCGTATCCACGTAGTTGCGAAAGATCGCAGTAACAAAAAGAAGACCGCAAAGAAAATCACTGCAAGCCACGTGAGCCGCGCCACATCATGGTCGTAGATTTCCAGATGTTTTTCCAGGAAACGTTTCATGCCCAAAAGAACTCCTCTATGACAACAAACCCGTTCAGGTTACCCGCTATGTCGAGCTATTAGCAAGTTTGAACAACAACGAAGCAAAACTCCCAGATCAGGCGACCTCACCTTTCAAGAGTTAATATTAGGAGCCTCTTGCAAAATGTTCTGAGACAGACGGGCAGCATCGGCCAGTCAAGCGCTGTCGCGGTGATTTTGGGGGTGGAATCAATTAACCATCAATCTTCATCTGGTTTAGCCAGATCATGCGGAAGTCTTGCCATTTCGCAGGCTTTGGGTCACTGAACGGTCGCGGGTTCGTTCCTCCCACACGAAAAAGCCGATTGTGGTCCCTCACTAAACTCAGGGGCTACAAGATCATCGTAACACTGGTGAAAAAAACTAATTTTGCCTAGCCTTGATCGTAACTCTCCATATGCCCGTCTCAAACACAATGTTCACCGTAAGACCGCTCAGGGAAACAACCAACTGGAAATCATTGCCTTATGACGCCGATTTCTGCCGATGAGTGCTCCTAAGAACTTCTCGTCGTAGCTGAGCCTCTTCGTAGCCTCAAGTTCCAGTCGGCTGGACCATTGGGGTTTGTCAAAATCCGCTCCTCTGCAACGAGTGGTATGGGCAATCTGGAAGGAGACCCATCTTTATCGTCAACTCGCCCTTTGCCGCCTTTCCCCGCGGTTAATCGTAATGCGATACGTGTCTTAGCCGCGGTTGACATGCTGAAATTGAACCTTGAAGATGATTCAATCTGATCGTGCAACAAGTACGTAATTATTTTAACTCGATTTAATAATTTATTGGCGCGCGCAAAACCAACAAGTTCGTTCCTCGGTAAGAACTGATTATTCCTGGTCATATAGAACCGTTAAGGGCAGGTTTCTAACCTGCCCAATTTACTTGATCAGATTAGGGCAGGTTAATCTCGGCCTTACAGCCCGTTGCTCTACATTTCGGGACGTGCTAAAATCTGATACGGTTTTACCTGAATTCCGAACACTTAGCTTTGTCAAGACAAAGAAATCAATGCAAAATCCAATTTATCTTGATTACAACGGCACCACACCGCTGGACCCGGAAGTCATCGCAGCAATGGAGCCTTTCTTAAAAGAATTCGGCAATCCGTCCAGCACTCACTGGTACGGCATCGCGCCAAAGCGAGCGGTAACAAAGGCTCGCGAACAAGTGGCTGCGTTGCTCAACTGCGAACCTTCGGAAATTCTATTTACAAGCGGCGGCACCGAATCCAATAATCATGCGATAATCGGTACTGCTTTTGGACTTCAAGCCAAGGGCAACCACATCATCACCAGCAGGGTCGAGCACTCCGCTGTTCTGGAAGTGTGCCGATTTTTGGATAAGCATGGATTCCAGACGACCTACTTGCCTGTTGATGAGACAGGGCTGGCGAAGGTCGCGGATGTTGAGAGCGCCATAACATCACGAACAATCCTCATCACCATCATGCACGCCAATAACGAAGTAGGCGCTGTCCAGCCCATAGAGGATATTTGCCGGATTGCTGGGAACCGCGGCATCGTGTTTCACACTGACGCAGCACAATCAATAGGCAAGTTGGCAAGTGATGTGAATGCTCTATCCATAGATTTGTTATCAATAGCTGGACATAAGGTCTATGCGCCCAAGGGTGTTGGAGCGCTTTACATCCGCCATGGAATCGATCCTGAGAAATTCATGTTGGGCGCGGGCCAGGAGAACGGTAGACGGGCCGGCACGGAGAACGTATTAGGAATTGTCGGGCTCGGACAAGCATGTGAGATCGCCCGTCGTGATCTGGACAAGCATATTCTAGCGATGAGGACAACCAGAGACAAGCTCGAAAAAGGATTGATGGACAAATTGGGGGACAAAGTTCGGCTCAACGGCCATCCGGAACATCGACTACCAAACACATCGAGCTTGTCCTTTCAACATCTAGAAGCGGACAGAATTCTTGAAGAAATAGGGCTGGAAATAGCTGCATCAGCCGGCGCAGCGTGTCATTCGGGGGATGTTACAATTTCACATGTCCTCGAAGCCATGAATGTCCCTCTTCAATGGGCCAAAGGCACGCTTAGATTCACTACCGGGAAAATGACCACAGACGCTGAAATAGATAAAGCAATAAGTGTTGTTTCGGATGCTGTGACAGGTCTTTGGGAAGAATAGAGATCCTCAACCGCTCCGGAGTCATTCTATGTATAAAGAACGTTTTGAAAACGTTTTTCGAGTTGCGCGAAAGATCACCTCGTCCATGAATATAGCGGATATCCTGGAGTCGATCCGGGACGAATGTAAGATCACTATTCCCCACTTGCAAGAAATGTGTTTATTGTTGCTCGACCCCGAAGCCCAGCATTATACTCGGCCTCTCCACTGTGCTATGGAGCCTGAGAATATAAACTGTCAGTTGTGCAAAAGAGGGCGAACAACTATTCAAAATGCTTTAACGAAACCCGGACAGGCGCTCTGTTTCGTGCCCGGACCTGACGGCAATCAGCTCTTGCCCGAAGGAGCGCCTATAGAAGGATTGTGCGAAATAGTCCTGCCTATTTGCGAAGAAAATGAAACGTTGGCTGTGTTTGAAGCAGTGGCAAAGGAAGGGTGCACGCTTGGTGAGAAAGAACTGACCCTGCTCAGTGATCTTGGGGAATTAGTCACCAACGTACTGAGGAATGCAAGGGAGCATAGGAGAATATCTCAGGAAAAACTGACGCTTGACCGTATCCTGAATCAACTGCGCCCTTTCGTGCCGTCAACCGTTCAGAAAATTCTCGAAAAAAACCCGGATGCGCCTTTTTCGGACGTAACCGATGTTGATGTGACCATTCTGTTCCTGGATATGGCGGGCTACACCCATATCAGCGAGCATTTGACCCAGGAGAAAGTGAATTTTATCATCGAAAAATACTTTTCCAGCTTCCTGGATATTCTTTACACGTACGGCGACGATATCAACGAAACAGCCGGAGACGGATTGATGGTGATCTTTCAAGGCGCAGCCAAGGAGCACGCAATTAATGCCGCTCGCGCGGGCCTCGAAATCAGGCGCAGGACCATGGAAATAAATCAGGAACTGGAGAAACGGTTCCAACCTGTTCAGGTCAATATGGGTATCAACTCGGGAGAGGCTTCATTAGGCATGCGTCGATTTCAGGGTTCGTCCGGCACCAGAATGACCTTTACCGCTTCAGGACCGGTGACCCAATCTGGCAGCCCGCATCGCGTCCTCCGCTAAAGATGGGGACATTCTCATAGGATCTGAAACGGCGAGCCGGATAGGAAACGAGGTCATTCTGTTCGATAGGGGAGCTATGGTTTTCAAGAATATAGAGAAGCCGGTGAAGGTTTTCAGCCTGATCCGACCCGCCGATAATTAGTATATTTGGGAGAATCAAACGACGTGGCAACCCCCGACCAGGAAAACCGGGGGGTTCGCTTCGCTTGCAATGATAGTCCGATTGCCTTCGCATGTAAGGTTGAGCTATTGAAAATTATAAACACACCTCTGGCCGGCATTGACGATCCTGAAGGCGCGGGAATACCCGCGTCATTACCGCCTGTGATTGATGCTCACGTCCATCTGTTTCCGGATGTTCTGTTCGAGGCCATCTGGCAATGGTTCGATCAGTACGCGTGGCCCATTCGCCATCGATTGAAATCACCTCAGATTGTAGATTTTTTATTATCCCGCGGTATATATCGCATCGTGGGCCTTCATTATGTCCACAGACCTGGAATCGCGCGCACTCTGAACACCCACATGGCTCAACTTTGCAGTGTTTACCCCCAGATTACCGGGACCGCGACTGTTTTCCCGGGCGAGCAAGATGCGGTTGCCATACTGGAAGAGGCTTTCGGAATGGGTCTCATCGGCGTCAAGTTGCACGCGCACGTACAGGGCTTTAGTATGGACAGTAGCGGGATGCATGATATTTATCAAACTTGCGTGAATAACGGTCAGCCTCTGATAATGCATGTCGGTCGTGAGCCAAAAAGCCCGGTCTTTAACTATCCACGGGATCCCTATCTGCTGTGCAGCGCAAAGGCGCTTGAAGAAGTGATTAGAAATTATCCCAAGCTGCGGGTATGTGTGCCGCATATGGGGGCGGACGAATATACGGACTACCGGCATCTCATTGAGCAATATGACAATTTATGGCTGGATAATGCTATGATTCTGGCAGACTACTTTCCCGGCCAGGACGTTCCAAATCTTTCCGAAATGCGTTGCGACAGAATAATGTACGGAACGGACTTCCCTCACCTTCCTTATGCATGGGATCGAGAGCTCAAGCGGCTCTGTGAATTGGACCTTCCGGATGATTCCTTGGCAATGATCTTGAGTGAAAATGCTACGAAATTTTTCTCAGTTGCTCGAGATTAGTTTTATGGTCATGAAGCCGGTCCCTCAGTCCTGTTTCTCCAGATTCTGTATGGCTTCCAGCTCTCTCTTGTAACGTTCTCCTATTTCGAGGATGGTTTCAATCCATTCGCGGACTACTTTGCCTTCACTGGTCAAATAATTAATCCGGGTGTCCATCATCCGACTGAGCGTTCCGATGACGTCCAGGAGAATATCCAGTTTTCGGCAATCATTATCGCTCGCGATTATAGGCGTGTGCAGGTCCTCAGAACCGTAGGTATCCCATTTGAGCTCGTCCATCAACATGGAAACGGCCCTCGACAATACATAAATTGCTTTGAAATCCATCGGGTTCGACATCGCTTGTGATTTTGTCCTTTGCTTACTCTATCGCAATTTAGTGGGACTTGACGAGAAAATTTCGGGCAGAAAACGCCAATGACTCAATGGCTTGAGTACACCAACAGCAGTTAGGGCTAAAATTATAGGAGTCCTCGACGGGGTACTGCGGGAAACTTTCGTTCCATTATTCCTGCACAAGCCGGAATCCATGCTTATGCCCGTTCTAGAGGATATCGGGATCCGGCTTTCAGGGCTTGCCCAGATTCGGATTATGGGTCCATTAATGGCGTTCGGACACCGGTTTTCACCTAGGCCACGGGGCGACACAAGTTTCACGCTCATATACCCTTGTGAGAGCGCGGCTTGCTCACTCCTTTGCACGCTTCACGACAAGTTTGGCGCAATTCATAATATTTTCTTTTGTATATATTGTCATTTCATTTTCCTTCATAATTCCACTCTCCTATGATCCGTATGTAATACCAGTTTGCGATCTAACGTGGAACATGGGAACGAAGAGTCACGGACATGCGTGCGCAGGTCCATGGCACCCCAAGACAGTGTTTCCTCCGTCACCAGCGGCCAAAGAGTGCCATTGCGAGCGGAGCGAAGCAATCTCACAAACTTCGGGGATTGCCACGGCCTGACGGCCTCGCAATGACAAATCCACGCCCCCCGTAACTGAGAGATTTCCCAAGACGTGTGAACATTGGGGTTTTGGGTGCCACTGACCCGGGAACCAGGTCAGTGAGGGAAGGAGATTTTGAAATCAAATCATTTCTTTGAAAGCGAATTGGTATAAGATGTCTAATTGGATAGCCGTTCCTGGCAAATCAATTGTCCCTGGAAATTAATATAAGTGATTGCATAAAGAAACGATAAATCGATTTGCTCTACTGAGCCACATTCCGCAAATGGAGTCCTGCGCAATCTCTCTTCCTGACACGGACCGGACATTCAATTATTTTCTTGTGTTAATTTCATCAAGTTATGTTTGGCTCCTTACTTTTTTGCGGGCCTTCTGCAAAATCGCGCTTGACAAGAGGACAAACGGAGCCTAAACATTAATTCGACATGACTAATTATGATAGGTGAACAATATGCCACCGCACGGTGTAGCCGCTGAACCGATTGAAGCGCAGGATGTTGAAATTGTGCATCATTCCTCCGATAAGAGATGCGTCGACTGTCCCGATCTTCAGGATAATGAATGCCGGGCTCATACGGTAATGACACTCTCGGATTACAAACCAGGCCAAAAAGGCAGGGTCGTTAAGGTTTGCGGAAATCCCGATTTTCGACGAAGAATGATGGAAATGGGTTTTGTGAAAGGCACCGAAGTCAGTGTAGTGAAATATGCGCCGCTGAATGATCCTATGGAATTAGTGCTGATGGGCTATCATCTGAGTATCAGAAGAGGCCAGGCCGCGGATATCCTTATGAATATCCCTGAAAACGCGGCATAGGATCCTCTCGAGGATGATGAAGAAGATTACTGTAGCGCTTGCCGGCAATCCGAATGCCGGGAAAACGACAATATTCAACGCCCTGACCGGCGCTAGACAACATGTAGGTAACTGGCCCGGCGTAACTGTTGAGAAAAAAGAAGGTATTATAAAACACGCCGGTCATGAGATTCATGTCATAGACCTTCCCGGCACCTATTCTTTAACCGCTTATTCTTTGGAAGAATTAATAGCCAGGAATTTTATTGTAGAATCCCGACCTGACGTGGTCGTGGACGTCGTTGACGCGTCCAATTTGCAACGCAATTTATATTTGGCCGCGCAGTTAATGGAAATGGGCGCTAAACTCGTCATTGCGCTCAACATGATAGACGTTGCGCACGGTCGATCCATAACAATCGATCATAAGAAACTTTCCGAGTTGCTTGGCGTTGCGGTTATCCCGACCAACGGAAAAAAAGGTATGGGGATTGAAGAGCTTCTGCAATCGGCCATTGAGGCGGCTGATTCCGAGTCTGATAGTGATTACCGGCGAACAATCAATTACGGTACGGAAATTGAGGAGGAGCTGGACAATATCGAAAAGCAACTTGGTCCCGGCGAAGCGATTCTCAATGGACTTTCGCGTCGCTGGCTGGCTATCAAACTCCTGGAAGGTGACTCGGATATAGTCAAGAAAATCGAAAAAATTCCGGGATTGGATCAGATCTCCAAGCAAGTGGAGGAGAGTCGAAAACATCTGACTGCCATTTTCGCCGACAGTCCTGAAATCCTACTCACGGATGCCCGGTACGGATTCGCTTCCGGAGCTGTGAGGCGAGCTGTGGAACAGGGAGCCACAGATCGCGTCCATCTCAGTGAAGCGATTGATAGAATGTTGACTCACAGATTCCTGGGCCCGGCCATTCTTGTCCTGGTAATTTACGGGCTTTACACGTTCACTTTTCGGGGTAGTCAACCGCTGGTGGATGCTCTTGAATTTTTATTCAATTGGCTCTCCGCCCAGTTTACAACCGCCCTGCCTGAGGGAATCTTAAAATCATTGGTGGTAAGCGGCATCATTGATGGTGTAGGTGGCGTTCTCCGCTTCACTCCTCTCATCGCATTCATGTTTCTTGCAATAGCGATCCTCGAGGACACAGGTTATATGGCCCGAATGGCCTTCATGCTCGACCGGGTGTTGCGGAGTTTCGGACTTCACGGCGCCTCTATGCTGGCTTTAATGGTTTCAGGCGGAATAGCGGGCGGATGCGCTGTGCCGGGGATTATGGCGACACGCACCCTGAAAGAACCAAAAGAGCGTCTCGTAACTATTTTAGTGGCCCCACTTATGAATTGTGGGGCCAAAATGCCTGTCTACGCTCTTTTAATCGGGGCCTTTTTTGCCGAGAAGCAAGCCCGCATGATGCTCTTGTTGACGTTGATCTCATGGTTCATGGCGTTGATGGCAGGCAGAATTATACGATCAACTGTTTTGAAAGGTCCTTCCGCTCCTTTTGTATTGGAACTGCCGCCCTACAGATTACCGACGTTGAGAGGTCTCCTTATTCATACCTGGGAACGAACATGGATGTATCTTAAAAAAGCCGGAACAGTGATTCTCGCTGTATCTATAGTGCTGTGGGCAACGATGACATTTCCGTCGTTACCTAAGGAGAAATCCGAAGTCTTTGAACAAAGGGAGCAAAAACTTACGGAGGAATTCCTTAAAAATCCGCAGATTGCGCCTCTATTTAAGTCCGAAACAGATATCGAGCAATTCGAAAAATTCCGCGGCGATATGGCCGCTGGAAAATCAATAGAAACCGGCGTTAATCCTGCTCTAATTGAGATTGCGCAAAGGCTGAAAAAAAATCACGGTGCAGATAAGCAGGCATCAGGAAGGATCTCGCAAGAAAATCCCGCTCAGAGCTATGCGATATTCATGGAGCAGAAAAGAGCTATAGAGAGTGAGAGACTTAGCGCTCAACTTCAAAATACTATAGGCGGCAGAATCGGCATTGCTTTGGAAACGGTATTCAAACCTATCGGATTTGATTGGCGCACAAATGTCGCTTTGTTGGGCGGTTTCGCTGCGAAAGAAGTGGTTGTAGCGACACTGGGAACTGCTTACAGTTTAGGAGAAGTCAAGGCCCAAGCGGCGGAAACTTTATCAGCCAAGCTGAAAAAGGAACCCGGTTGGAACCCGTTAATGGCCTTTACTCTGATAATGTTCGTAATGCTATATAACCCCTGCCTTACTACACTCGTAGTTATAAAAAAAGAATCGGGAAAATGGCGTTGGACATTGTTCGCAATGGCATATACCACAATTCTGGCATACTGCGTCGCGCTGACTGTACACCTCGTCGGATCTTTTCTGGGGATAGGGGTCAATTGAGATAGCTGGAGCAAAAAATGTGGCAGCAAATAATTGTAGCACTGATACTCGTGGCCGCGCTACTGTTCATCGGGATTCGCTTTTGGAAAAGCATGACAGCCGCCAAAACTGGTGACGTATGTTGCTCGTGCGGCTGTTCGAATTGTGCGGAAAACAGCGCTTCCCGCGAGCAGTGTCAGCCTGACCGATAATGATTTCAAATAGGCTTCACGAAAATCTTTGCCGCGTCGGTTTTGCTGATGGAGAGGTGGTAACCCTTTATATTTACTTCAAGGTGGCCTGATTTATCATTTTTGGATTCAATCTCGACAATCCCGCCGGTCTGTATGCCTTGTTCGGCAAGAGCCTTCCTGAATTTTAAAGGACCTTTCAGGTTCTCTATCATCACCTGCGAACCGGTAGAGGTCTCCGCCAGGGTCATACCGTCCGCGAGCGCTGCTTTTTGAGCGCGGGCCCTGTCGAGCACTTTCTCACGAGCGTTTTCTAGGCATGGAATACAGTCGTCACAGCTTTCCGATCGAGCATCGAGCCACCTTGCCTGATCCATCGGACATAGTCCGATGAATTCCACAAACCGAACGAGTTTCTCGATTACTTCCGGATCCAGGTGATGCTCGATGCGGCATGCGTTGTCTTCGGCGGCAGACTCATCAATTTTCAGCACTCGCGCGAGAAAACGCTTGAGAATTTCGTGCTTTCGAACGATCTGCTTAGCTCTTTCGGTGCCCCGTTCTGTCAAAGTTATGAATTGATGCGGATCATAACGAATAAATCCCCGCGAACCGAGACTCTTCAGCGCGGAACTGACCGAAGACATCTTCACTCCGAGCCTATCCGCAATGTCTCGCACGCGCGCAATACGACGTTCCTGTTCCAGGTGGTATATAGCCTCGAGATAGTCCTCCATTGCTGAGGTAAGCACCGGGAGGCCTTTCATGGATGGCATATAAAAATCCTTGGATGTATTCTACAGTTGCGAGTATGGAGAACCGCGCAGGGATTGTCAAGTCAGGTCTAGGCCAAAGGTAAATCATCCCTGCAAAGAATTTCGATTTTCAGTTTCTTTTCCCAGGACCCTTGGAATTTCATCAATCACATCTGACGCGAGCACTGGTGCGGGGGCGACTCGTTCCAAAATATTGTCCGCTGCCAAACCGTGGAGGTACACCCCTAATGGTATAGCTTCCTCAGGGGGAATGCCCTGCACCAACAGTCCTCCAAGAATCCCGCTGAGTGCGTCGCCCTGGCCGCCCGAAGCCATCCAGGAATTTCCGGTGGTATTGATAAAGATCCTACCATCCGGCGAAGCAGTAACCGTTCTGGCGCCCTTAAGCACCAGCCACACCTTATGCTCCAAGGCGAAGTTCCGGGCCAAATTTGTCCGATCTTGTTGGATCTCTTTGACAGTTTTTCCAATAAGTCTGCCCATCTCGCCCGGATGTGGAGTCAATACGACTCGGGCCTTGGTCTTAGATAATATGGATATGTCCCGTGATAGGGCATTGAGACCGTCTGCGTCAATTACAATCCAGCCGGTGTATTCGGCCACTAATTTACTAACTAGTTCTCCGATACCATCGGCAGTGGAAAGCCCCGGTCCGAGTACCATGCACCTTTTGCCCTCTGCAAGTTCAAGAACATGCTGAATAGAGACCTCGCCCAAGTACCCGGCGATACTCTCGGCTAGAGGCTCGGTCATTTCTTCGGTCAGCTTAGCTTCGAGGATCGGATTGAGCGACGCGGGAACGCCCACCGTAACTAAGCCGGCCCCAATCCGGGATGCAGCCCTGGCCGCCATAGACGGGGCACCGGTTTTTCCGGGAGATCCTCCGATTATAAGCAGGTGTCCGAACACCCCCTTATGGGCTTCAGGATCGGAGCGGAGCCCGAAGTATGCTGAGGCATGTGGTACAGTATAAAGAGTTGCTCGTGGAGGGCTGTTTCTAACAGCCGGAAGCGGTATTGAAATATCCACCACTTCCACTTTACCGCAATATTCAAGGCCGGGATACACGGCCATCCCGAGTTTCATGAAGCCGTAAGTAGCTGTGAAATCCGCTTTAACCGCACAACCCAGTATTCGGCCCGTATCGGCATCAAGGCCGGAGGGGAGGTCCACTGCGAGCCGCAATGCGAATGATTCATTTATCGCAAGAATCGCGTCGCTGAATGGAGACCGGACCTCCGAAGTGAGGCCGGTACCGAGTATCGCGTCTACAATTAAATCGGCTTCCTGCCAAGTGCATGCCGCTTCTGCGAAAGAAGACTCGTCAGTTATTTCTACAATCTGCGCGGACATCTTTTCGAGCGTCTTCAAATTAGTCAGGGCATCCCCTTTGATCTTTTCGCGCGGACTGAGAAGAAATGTTTGTACGTCAGCCCCATGATTAATTAAATATCGTGCAATAACGTAACCATCTCCTCCGTTGTTTCCGGGACCGGCCACTACGGCAACTCTCAGATCCCGGATATCCTCTCCGAGGTGTTTCCTGAGAATATGAAAGGTGCTCCTTCCCGCGTTTTCCATCAGCACAATTCCAGGAATCCCGAAATCATCGATGGCAGCCTTATCGAAATCTCGCATTTCCTGCGCTGTAACAAGATACATGGCGAATCTCCAGAAAAATGCTAATCTTTGTAATCTGCGGAAACTACACCGTAGCCGCTTGCTCCGTTTTTCCGGCTTGAAGAAAATCGCAAGAATAACCCGAGCAAAGCATATGGTAACGACCTATTTGTTCGAGAGTTATTAATCCTCGCAATTGTGCGCCTGCTAGAACAGGTACGACTTTTAAACCCGTAGATTGTATTTTTTGAAAAACCTCTGCAAGAGGCGTCTGCTCGTTCACCACCTCAAAATCGGTGATCATGACGTCCTTGACCCGGACAGAAGGTCCCTTCTGATGAAGGGTTTCGGTCAGCAGTTCCCTTGTCAAGATACCGATCAATTTGGATCCTTCGGTTACAGGAAAATCCTGCTGAAAACTGCGGCAATACAACTCGGCAGCGTGCCCGATCGAATCCTCCGGCGTCACTGTCTCCAAATCGGTGATCATCGCGGTCCCTGCGTTTGCCCCGCCCAATGACGATACGATCCTGGTCTGCCTCTCCTCAGCTTCCGCCCCAAGATAGACGAATAATGCAATAAGAATCATGAAGAAATTTGTCGAATAAAGTCCCAGAAAGAAGAGGCCGATGGCGAACATCTGCCCCACGCTGACAGCTATTCGAGTAGCTTTATGCGGCGTCAAATAAAGGCTAAGAAATCCTCTGAGAACTCGACCCCCATCCATAGGAAATGCCGGTAATAAATTGAAAATTGCAAGGACGATATTGACTAAAATAAGTTGAGCCATAAGGTTGCCTTCTTTTGGTGCCTCAGTGAAGCTGATACCAATACCCATCAAATATGCAGCGAACCAGAGCAATAAGGCCAATATCAGGCTGGAAAGCGGCCCCGCGACAGAAACTAAAATTTCCTGAGTCGGTTTTTCGGGCGTTTTAACCATTCGCGCAACACCGCCAATCGGAAGAAGCGTTATGTCCTGAACGGCAATCCCGAAATGCCGCGCGACCACGGCATGACTCAATTCGTGAAAAACAACTGAAGCGAAGATCAGAATCACGAATATAACTCCATAAAGGCCGCCCATTCCTATTACGGAAGTGCCTGCGAAAAAAATCAGAAGTAACAACAGCAGGAAAGTCGAATGGACCTTTAGCGGGATGCCCATGATTGAACCGATTTTGAATGACCATTTCATTGTCCTGAATCCCCTGTCTCGCCTTCGCCGAACGCGAAGGCAACATTACTGACTTATTATTAAGAGATATTGATTCCCTAGATGCAAAACAAGTGCATGGAACAGCTTCAATTGAACTTCCGGTACTTTGAATATTGCAAACTTTGTAATAGAATTTGCTGACCACAAATTTGTCTTGTCCGGAGCAAAATTACCGTGATTGAAATTGGAGAAGCCCAGCAAAAGGTGCTTGAAGAAATCCCGGTCTTAGGCCGTGAGAGAATTCACATCCTAGAATCTTTAGGAAGAGTCCTTGCTCAAGACGTAACCGCAATACGAGATGTGCCTCCTGCCGATAATTCCGCTATGGACGGATATTGTCTGCGCCATGAGGATATTAGGGGGGCGTCTCGGTCAAAGCCTTTAACCGTAAAGCTTATCGGGGAGTCCCCCGCAGGCAGACCCTTTCAGGGAAAACTCGGCCCGGGTGAAGCTGTGCGGGCACTTACCGGCGGCCTCATACCTCAAGGCGCTGACACGGTCATCATGGTAGAAGATACCGAGCGTAACGGTGATGATATTAACTGTTTCAGGGATCCTGGCCCGGCCGCTCATATACGTCGTAGAGGAGAGGATGTTCGGGCCGGTGAGATAATTTTCAACATCGGGACAATAATCCGACCGCCCGAAATAGGGATGTTGGCAACGCTTGGTCACGCGTACGTCCACGTATTCCAGCGGCCGATTGTCGCAATACTTTCCACCGGTGACGAACTGGTGGACCTGGATGAACCATTCACCGAAGGTAAAATAGTTTGCTCAAATAGTTACAGTCTAGCAGCCCAAATAATGGATTGTGGCGCGATCCCGCTGTCACTGGGGATCGCATCCGATAATGAGACGGATCAGCGGGAAAAGATTTCCGATGGACTTCGTGCTGATGTGATAATCACGTCGGGGGGAGTTTCAGTTGGAAAATATGACTTGGTGAAAGAAACGCTCTCTAAACTCGGAATGCGAGTAAAATTCTGGAAAGTGGCGATGAAACCGGGTAAACCTCTCATATTCGGGACTATTGGAGATAAACCGGTATTCGGGCTGCCGGGCAACCCGACCTCGGCTATGATCTCGTTCGAGCAGTTTGTTCGGCCGGCTCTGTTAAAAATGATGGGACATGCTAATCTGTTCAGACCTCTTACAGAAGTTACCCTAGTTCACGACGTGGACATTGTCTCGAATCGATTACATCTCGTGCGCTGTAAACTATTCGAAAGAGACGGTCAAATGGTGGCGGCGACAACAGGGCCTCAAAGTTCAGGCGCTCTCCGGTCCATGGTCCTGGCGGACGGCCTGATGATTTTGCCTCCATCGGATAAACCCTTCTTGGCCGGAGAAAAAGTGAAAGTACAATTGCTGCATACCAACAGCCCCCTGAGCCCTCATTCCCCGTATGAGTAATATTGGATAATTCTGAGATGGATTATCCATAAATTCGCAAATACCTGCGGTAATGGGCAGCTCTATTTAACACTAACCCAACTTGCGCAAAATCACTATTGCTTTTGAGTAATTTCAATGGGTTACCGATGTTTTTGCCACTACATCAGTCCGTTTGTGTTGCAGATCCAGGTATGGGTGGGCCGAACGATCTGTTGAGG
>JBKQRG010000155.1:0-19411 GCA_052144015.1 Desulfomonilaceae bacterium | reverse complement strand
AAAAGGTCGAGCTTGCGTGGATCTAGGAAATTGCGCACGCCAGCGTGAGTGACAACGAATTGCCCAGGACCGCATGATGGGTGCCGTGAACCAGGAGGCATCCACAAGGCGCAATAGGTTTGAAGTTCAAAGATACCCTAGACCCATCTCATTGAAAATAAAAATAGGTGTGGAATCGTTTCTCGAGAACTCTTTGCATAATCTCCAACCCCTGAGACCCTCAGGGAGTCTGGAAACAAAGACATAGGCTATGCGAAAAAAAGGAGAGCAAAGCGATGAGGTACTGCAAGAGATTCACTGGTCTTGTGTTGGTAGCGGTAATAGGTCTGATGGCGGCGTGCCCTGCGCCGGACACATTGGCGCAGTCGAAGGAAGTGGCGATTGGTTTTTCCGGTCCCCTCAGCGGCGTGGCTGCGGAATACGGTCAGGACTGCCTGAGCGGAGTGGAAATGGCCATCAATGAAATCAACGCAGGCGGAGGGATTACTGTTGCCGGTGAGAAGCACACCCTCAAACTAGTCAAGCTCGATGACATGATCGACCCTACGCAGGCGGTCAACAACTGCCGGAGACTGCGAGATCAGTACAAGGCACCAGCAATATTCAATCCTGTGTTCAATACCCTTGCCGCAATGGCCAAAATTAACGAGGAAAAGGGGAACGAATTTCTCATCATGGCCTATACTAGCACGCCCAAAGCGATTGAGATCGGTAACAAACTACTGGCGGCCATTCCACCGCCATTCACTGTGTACGTGAAGAGTTTTTCCGATCTTGCATCGAAAGAGGGGTGGAGGAAGGCTGCCATGGTTGTGACGCTGGGGGCGTACGGCGATGAGTGGCGGCACAGCTTCAAGGAATATTGGGAGTCCAAGGGCGGCCAAATCACTGTGGATAAACCTGCTAATTACTACACAGAGACCGACTTTTCAGCCCAGTTGACCGCAGCGCTGGCGTCCAAGCCGGATGTAATCCTCATTGGAGGACCTTCCGCTTCTACGGCTCTGGTGATCGAACAGGCCCGCGGCTTAGGGTACAAAGGGGGATTCATCCTTATAGACCAGGCAAAGATGGATTATATAGCCAATATCCTCAAAGGTACCGAACTGATGAATGGAACCATTGGAGTAGCGGCCGTAACGCAGATTCCCTTGGCCGCAATGCCCGCTTTTGACAAGAAATATACGGAAACTTACAAACGTATGCAGACGTGGGAAGTGTGCTTGAATTATGACGCCATGCACGCCTTGGCACGGGCCATGATTGCGGCCGGAACCGTTGCTGATCCTGTCGCGATTCGCGCCGCTTTGCCGAAAGCCTTTCCTCTTGCAGGCGATAAGTTCCCCGTAGAGTACCTTGGAATTACACCGGGAGGACGTATGGAGATCGCGGGATCCGTCCAGCTAATCAAAAGCGGAAAGTACAGCCCGGTGCAAATGTGGTACTGGTGGTTCAAGACTGAGGAAGAGTTCAATCGTTTCAAGGCTCAACAGCCGGCAGAAGCGAATGTGAGCTTAGAATATCTCAAATTCGAAAAAGAGCAGTAAAGACACCCGGCCCTTTGTGAGGATGAGATCTGCTCCAGTTCTGGCATGCCGGAAATAGACAGCGCCACATAGTTGTTCAGTCGTTATATCGATTGATCCGCCAGATGGTTCTCAGGTCCTGACTCGTTTTTCGTTGGACTACATTTCCCGCCCGGGAATTCTTCCACTTCTTCCTCGGCGGTTTGCGGACGGAAGCCCATGCAACTTTTCTTGCAGCAAATGTTTAACGGGATCATGCTGGGCAGCACCTATGCCGTTGTGGCCTTGGGGCTGACACTGGTCTTCGGCATCCTGAACATCCCGAATTTTGCCCATGGCCATCTTTATATGCTGGGCGCATATATCTGTTTTTTTCTGATGACCCTCTACGGGCTCGGATTCTGGATATCTTTGGTCTTCTCCATGGTGATCATGGCTATAATCGGCATGCTGATCGAAAAGCTCGTTTATCGCCCTTTGCAAGACCGGCCGCACATCAGTTCCTTTATCTCGGCGATCGGCGCCCTAATAATTCTGGAAAATGGCGTGATCGTAATTTGGGGTCCTCAGGGGCGCCGAATTCCGAATCCTTACCCGGGTATCGTGGAGTTGTTGGGAATTACCATGAGCTACCAGCGGCTTCTCGTCATCGTGGCAGCGATCGTTCTGATCGTCCTGCTCCAGATTTTCATCAAGAAAACTACGGCAGGCATGACCATTGAAGCCGTTGCCCAGAACCGCCAGGGGGCCATGCTCGTGGGGATCAACGTGAACCGGGTCTCATCCATTACCTTTGCCATTTCTGCGGCAACAGCCGCAGCCGCAGCCTGCCTGGTGGCCCCTATTTTCATGATTTCTCCTACTATGGGCGCTCTTTTGGGGATGAAGGCCTTTATCATTGTGATCTTGGGAGGACTGGGCAGTATACCAGGCGCGATCATGGGGGGATACATCCTTGGGCTCCTGGAAACGCTCGGGGGAGGTTATCTGTCCGCCGCCTACAAGGATGTCTATGCATTCGGGGCTCTGATCCTGATCCTGGCCATAAGACCCACCGGACTGTTTGGTCGCGAGGAGAGCTGATGGCAGTCAAAGGATTCTTACGCGAGAAGTGGCTCTATCTGCTTCTGCTGGTTTTGGCGCTGGTCCTCCCCTTTCTTATGACCAACCGCTATGCGTTCCAGATCGTCATTATGGGATGTCTGTTCTCCATTTGCACACTCAGTATGAACTTGATCCTGGGCTATACCGGGCAGGCCTCGCTGGCGCATGCTGGTTTTTTCGGAATTGGGGCCTACGGTGTGGCCCTCATGACGAAAGAAGGTGTCTCTTTCTGGCTGGCGCTTCCCCTGGCCTCTCTCTTTGCGGCGGCAGTAGGCGTTCTGATCGGCCTGCCCACTCTTCGCACGCGTGGCGCCTATTTCGCCATTGCTACGCTTTGCTTTGGAGTCATTATCTCTATTGTGGCCGGGAACTGGATTGAGGTCACGGGGGGATATACAGGCGTCGTAGGGATTCCCCTGCCGAGCCCGCTCTTTTTCCCTGGGATCGGGGAAATAAATTTTCAAACTATGGTGGCGCAGTATTACTTGGTTTTGGCCTTTTTGCTCCTCACTCTTTTGATCATGCGCCGACTGGTCTATTCCCTTTTAGGACTGAGCTTCATGGCTATTCGGAACAATGAAGTCCTGGCCGAGGCGGTGGGAGTTAACACGTTTGCTGGGAAACTCCTCTCCTTTGTGGTGGCCAACTTCTTCGCAGGTCTGGCCGGCGGGATTTATGCAAGTCTTATTGGCAGTATAAGTCCCAGCACCGCTTCCATCGAGCTGACCTTCAACTGGCTCATATACGTTCTCCTGGGTGGGGCAGCGACTCTGCCCGGTCCCATTATTGGAGCCTTCGTAATTCAGGTAATCATGGAGCAGCTACAGTTTCTCCAAGGTTACCGCATGATCATTTTTGGGGTCTTATTGATAGTGGTAATAATCCACTTTCCCCGAGGGTTTATGGGCGGTATCAGTGATTTGGCGCGAAGGGCGCGTGCATATTATGAGAGAAGGAAAGGAATGAAGCGTGCTGTTGCAGGTTGAGAATCTCACCAAGCGTTTTGCTGGCCTGGCAGCTTTAAGCAGTGTGTCTCTCGATATCCGAGAGGGCGAGATACTCACGATTGTTGGACCCAACGGGGCCGGGAAGTCAGTTCTTTTCGGACTGATTAGTGGTCTGCTCAGGGCCACTTCCGGGCGGATTTATCTTCAGGGTGAGGAGATCACCGGCCTGAAGCCGCACCTGATAGCCCGCAAAGGCGTCGCCCGCACTTTTCAGACCACCGCGCTGTTTGACCAGCTCCGGGTGGTGGACAATCTCGCGCTTGGCTACCGATTGCGAACCAAGAGCGGTTTTTGGCTCACCCTCCTTCATACTCCTGGGTGGAATGAAGACGTGACCAAAACGACAGCGCGGGTGGCGGAGGTGTTGGAATTCATCGGGCTCACGGAAAAGGCGTTTCATTCGGTTTCCACACTTTCCCAAGCCGAGCAGAAGCGCCTTTCGATCGGGGTGGCCCTGATTAGTGAGCCCCGGATAATCCTGTTGGATGAGCCCACCAGTGGCCTAATTTTGGAGGATACTCAAGAAATCACAGATCTGATCAGAAAGATTCATCAAGTCTGTGGGATCACAATTTGCCTTATCGAGCACAAGATGCGGATGGTAATGGGCCTGGCCGAGCGAATCATTGTCCTGAATTTCGGGAGAGTAATCGCGGAGGGGTCGCCCGGAGATATCGGCAGCAATCCCGATGTCATTGAGGCATACCTGGGAGAAAAGTACATTGCTTAAACTTACCAATGTTTCTACATTCATTGGTGAATTCGAGGCTGTTCGGGGAATCTCTTTGGAGATCCCTCAAGGCGATTTCGTCACACTGTTGGGTAGCAACGGCGCAGGCAAGACCACCCTCTTCAGGACCATTGCGGGATTGCTAAACCCAGTCCAGGGGAGGATCGAGTTCAAAGGCCGCCGTATCGACGGAATACCGGCTAACAAAATCGTCGCCAGAGGTATCTGTCTTTGTCCGGAAGGACGCCAACTTTTTCCGCAACTCTCAGTATACAAAAATCTGATCCTGGGCGCATACACTCGTCGCAGCGATCGCAAAGGGATCGGGCAATCTCTAGAACAGGTTTATGCCTTGTTTCCCATTTTGGAGCGGCGGAAAAACCAACCAGCCGGCACTTTCAGTGGCGGGGAACAACAGATGCTCGCCATCGCCCGCTCCCTCATGTCCAAGCCGGATATGTTATTACTTGATGAACCTTCAATGGGATTGGCGCCGCTTGTGGTCCGCCAGATTATCGGGGATGTCCTCAAAGCCATCCATGAGGCAGGGACAACAATATTCCTGTCGGAACAAAATGCCAACATGGCGTTGATGATCAGTCACCGGGGGTATGTGCTGGAAAACGGCAAGATTGCCCTGGAAGGACCGAGTCTCGAGCTTATGAACGACGACAGGGTGAAAAAGGCCTATATCGGAACCTGAAGGCCAGTCGCCAATTTGCCGCATCGCGACAATGTATTCTCTGGCCGGGGATACGCAGGGAGCACAGGTTGATGATAAAATTAAAAGGGGTCAAAGCTGCTCTTGGCTCATGTCTGAATCACATAATGTGGTTCGGACATGAGCCGGAAACAGCCCCGCCCCGATCCACAAACCTTGTGCTGAGACGAAAAATCCCGCTCCGGCTTGTCTCGAACCGAGCGGGATGAGTTATCTTTTTTGGCTCCCCGAGTAGTCCCGCGTCCCGCGGGATCGAATCCCGCCCGATGCGGGATTTCGGCTGAAGCCTCAACCATTACAACCTAGTGGTTAACAGTTGCCTAGGCAAGGCATCGAATCAACAATAACAATGTATTGTCGGCGAAGCCCGTTGCAAGAATCTACAACAATCCATAACCGTCCACAACTCATTCCCGCAAAAGTCCCGCACGAGAAAATTCCCTCAGTTCCTCACTCCTCCGTGCTCTCCTTCATTGTCCGAGCTCATCACAGATGGTCGAAATCTGAATCTTCAAAATCGGGAGGTCGGTCGATAATATCCCAAATCTGTTCCAGCTCTATTCCCAGGTAATCATGTACGACCACATTGCGGAAAGCACTGATCTCTCGCCAAGGCACCTCAGGATACTTGAGCTTCGTACCGGTTGAAATTCTTTGAATCGATTCAGCAAGGGTGTGGAGATTACGCAAGACGGCATCCTGCGTTTTACGATCAGCTAGGAACGCATCCTTTCCGTCACTGGTGAACTGCAAAATGCGATCGATGCAATCCTGGATATGTGCCAGATAAAGCCGATCATCTCTCATAAGGGAACCGACTCCTGCAATACTCGGTCCCGAATATGTGAATGCAATGCTCCGACCGTGACGACATGAACCTGTCTTCCCAACAATTCTTCGAGATCGGCTATCAGTCCTCCCGGAAACCAAGGAGAAGGATTTTGACCAACTTCCACGAGTATATCGATATCGCTTGATTCACCGGCTTCGCCACGGGCTACAGAGCCGAACAGACGTATATTCTTGGCTCCGTGTCGAAGAGCGATTTTCAATATTTCTTCTCTCTTTTCTTTCAGCAATTGTTCAATTTCCATAGCCAATAGCCTTTTAATTCTCCCTAATTGAGTCTTCCAATTTGGTCGACTCTCAAATTGCAGAGCGAGCTGGGTGGCAGACTTTTCATTTTATTTTCAAACGGCTCATCACCTAAGATTTCTCCTGCTTTAACGTCCATTCTCAAAACAATACCGTACCTTCCCGCCGATGCCAATTCCATTCATACGCCTGGACCCAGCATGCTGCTTCCTTCTTTCGATCCCACCAGTTCCTCCCGGTGAGAACAAAATGTGAGCAGGGCGGAGCCCCTATAGATCAAGAAGCACTCGGAATTTAGCCGACAAGCCTTCTGGTCAAACCAAAAATCCCGCTCCGTGTTGTTTCCAACAGGGCGGGATAATTTATCTTTTTTGGCTCCCCGAGTAGGACTCGAACCTACAACCTAGTGGTTAACAGCCACCCGCTCTGCCGATTGAGCTATCGGGGAACTGCGCCAATGGACAATCTCATATAGTGAATTATCAGAATTATCTTGTCAACCGCGAAATCGAACTCACGAATTTTTCGTGCTTGCGCAAGGCGTCAAATCGGCTCTTGGCTCATTGACGACAGCGTTCTTGGCTTGGACGTAAGCTAAAGCAGACCCGTGCGAATACACGACCCTCGTTCTGAGACGAAAAATCCCGCTGCGGCTTGTCGCTAAGGGATGGGATGATGTGTCTTTGTTGGTTTCCCGAGTGGTCCCGCGTCCTAGCGCGATCGAATCGTGTCGATGCCGGATTAATCCCGCCTTTGGCGGGACTCTGCCGATTGAGCCTGTGCCAAGAATCGGGCTATGCCCCTCTTTTTTATTCTCTTCTCCAATTTCATGGCTTCGCCGCGATTCTCGCATGCTTGCGACCACAGAAGTTTCCACGGTCCTTCAAATCGCTTTGTGGTCTTAGATAAAGAATAGTTTGGATCGTTGTGTTGTCTGACACGGCGCTCGACATCGGTGCTTTGCCCGCAATAATAGCGGCCGGTACTGTTGCTCTGGACAACGTAAACCCACGCGTCCATTACAATAGAGAACTAGGAGCTATGCTGGCTGAGTTATCTGACCAAGTACTGCAGGATCAAAACCAATAACCTAGTGGTTAATCCCGCCTTTGGCGGGACTCTGCCGATTGAGCTATCGGGGAACCGAGCCAAATGCATTGAGACCATCAGCAACTTGGGACCGCGGCTGATGGACAATCATTTATACTGAATTATCAGAATTATCTTGTCAACCTTCAAATCGAGATGGCCGGTCGAATTTCACTGGGAGAAGCCCAGCTGATAATATAGAAACCGACGTCGCCTAACCAAAACAACTATCATTTCTTAATTCCTTTAGCCGTTTGCACAACTGCATCAACCGTTATGTCTATCCCAAAGGCCCAGAAAAACACACCCGCTATGTCCTGTGGGGTCCCGATGAATTTTTCTGCAAATAACAAATAGCCGACCACTGCAATCAGCGCGCCGACCAAAACTGTCTGCAAAAAAGTGTCCCAGAATAGGTTGCGTTCTATCCTAGAGCGCTGCCATATTAACGGATCATAAAATGCTTCCATTCGCTCGATGCGAGTGACAACCGCAGGCTCTCTAACGGCGGTAACATCAGCGGACCACGTGCTCAATGCCAAAGCGAAAGAGCGAAGACGCGTGGGTTCGCGCCCCCACGGGCCGAGCGGTTTGCCCTCGCTTTCCATTTTCTTTCGTTTGTCTCTAATGATTTGAACAACTTCTTGTGCGGCCTCAGCGTACTTGTGGCTATCAATAAACTTTTTGACAGTGTCTATTTCCTGATTGCCGGTTTCCGGAATTTGCTTTAGCAGAGCGTCGTTCCATGCCTTGTGAAGCTCTTCGAGATCGGTCGGCAACACGTTGATCGATTTCTCCGGTCGATCCACAGCGACTTCGGCTTTCTTACCGAAGTCGGCGATAGTTTCCTTTAAATGCTCTACCGCCGCAGGGTCACTAATCCCGACCTCCCCAAGAATTAGGCTGATTCCGGCCGCCATTTCCTGGAGCCATCCTTGAAGTTGAGCCATAAGATCAAAGACGTTCTTCCGCACCATTGCAATTGCTGACAAGTCCTTCCCGATTTGCTCGACAGTCATTATTGCGACGGCATTCGTTACTTTGTCCAGAATTGGAGCTAAGCTGTCGACAGCTTTTTCCAATTTTGGAATTATTACCGTGGGTAACAAGGTATTGGGCCCGATTAATGCCCTCAGATACCCTCGCACGTCTTCGCTCCATTTGATCTCAGCTTTTTGAATCGTTTCAGCTAAGTTGGTCTCAATCTCATCCAATCTCTCTCTTGCTTCTTTCACATCATCCAAATTGAGTTTCTGCCGCACATCCTCGAGTTGCCCGGTAATTAGACGCAGCGGTTCTCGAATAGAATCAGGAAGATATACGGCCATGTGAGCGAGGCTATCTAACTCGGCGAATTTCGTCTCAGCGGCCTTTCGCCTAGACTGAAGATCGGCCAAAGCGGTGGACCGCATTCTATTAACCTCGGAAATCTCTTCGTCGATAACACTGGTCTTCTTTTTTCCCAATGCCTCCTGCAGTTTCGCCAAAGCGCCTGTTAGCGCCTGACGGAACTCCGCATCATGGTGGCTCTGTATCTCTTTATTAATGAGCTCTTTTAAGTCAAGCGCCTCCAGTAGTTTGTTATCAAGCTCAATTCTAAATCTTAATCGAGTCTTTACTGCCCAGCCAAGCACCAAGCCGAGAAGGATGATAACAAAGATCCAGCAACCATACAGGCGCTTGCGAACTTCGTAGTTGACCGTGAGAGGTCCGGCCAATTGGGGAGCGTATACCTCGATAGCGCCTTTCGTGACACCGAAAGGGAAATTACCGTTCAATTTATAATTCACAGGCGCTGTGCCCCGCGGGGGAACAGTGCTAACAGGGCTCTGAAATTCTAAGCGCCCATCAATTGTGAGATTGTCACCGGAACCAGGAAGGTGTGAAAAGTGGACACCGGTCAGGCAAGAGCGGCCGGATGTCTCGTTAAGCTGAAAAGGAGACTTCTCGAGACTCGAGCGCCACCACGGGACGCAGACCACTTCTTCCGCCACAATTGCGCCGGGCGGCCTAAGAGTTGCCGTGGGAACAATAATTTGAAGTTCAAGAATCTTTCGTTGGGAACCCTCTACAGTCGAGGCATCCACTGCTAAGTTATAAGTCCCCTGTTCACACACCTTCTTAAGGTCCAGCTCAATTGAAATCGCCTGACTTAGATCTTCCGACGCTGGTTCCATCTTCGGAGTAAAAGCGTCTACCAGTCTTGATTCACGCCTTTTTCCGAGAACAACGTCCACTATTCGGAGTTCGATACTTTCAGGTTGCACTCCGTCCAGTGTCACTGGGAATCGGGCCGTGGCCTTGTCCCCATCGGCAAAGATTTCATCGACATTCCCGCGCTCAAGTTTGATAAATTTGGGTTCCGGCGGCGCATCCGCAATTGCCAAGGCCCAGGCGGAAATCATGAAAACTAATACGGCTACATGCAGTATCGCAGATTTCGTTTTCACTTGTCCTCCTAAGTGACGATCTGAAGATCAGCATCACCAATGTAATTGAATACAAAGGCTAACGGATTGCCTGAGCTGACCAGCCTACGATTAAAATTCTTTACCGCCTCTCCCAACGGCGTCCTGTTCCACAAATCGATAGTGATTTCTTGCGCGAAGCGTGCCACCAGCCGTGAAAAGACGACGCATTCGGTACCGGCGATTGCAGCTGCCCCGGCGGAAGTGAACGCTATTACCAGGTCATTGAGAGTCGTTATCTCGGTAGCGGCCGAGCCACAAGCCATCAGCAAAATTAGCGTTCGCGGCTGCCCCCAATCTTCACCGGAACGTTGTCTGTCGGTGACTGACTTAGCTCTAAGCCACTTCTTCTTCGGCTGAAGAACTATCCGAGGCCCGATAGGTTCTCCGCAAATATTCGCTGTTTCAAAATGGCCTAGAGCGACCAATATGGCGGGGCGCTTTTGCGGTTCCCATAAAATGTCGAGCAACTCGTCACCCTGAGCTAACTGAAACACTGCGGTTCCCAAGCTTTTGAGCAATTCAGTTGTCATGTGTGCCGTGTGCGCATCCTTTTCTCCGACCGCCAAACAAACACCGTAGTGCGGGTTTGGCTTGACCCGATTGACGCCATCTTCCAGGCTGTCTCCTAGAGCGATAAGTTGTTCAATTCGATGGCGTAATCCCCAGAATCCATATATGCAGTAAACGTTGTCTTCCGGCCCGTGTGAGCAAAGTTTTGTCGGAATCTTGTCGGCGGTTTTTGGGAAAGCAGACTCGCCTTCAGGGATTCCCAGACAAACGGGAGGCGGGGACGCGCCTGCAATTTTGTCCGGCAACTTAAAATCATAAACCACCGACCAGGGAAAAGCGAAGTTCGGATCGTGGCGCACAATCTGTATTGTACGGTCTGCTTGTGCTGCTATTTTTCCCAATTCTTTTTGCATCTTCTTTGAATGAGTGTAAATTGACTCGTATATCTCCCCCCCGAGATCCGCGAGGTCGCGTATTATTCCTTGGAATTCGGAAGATGATGCTGCGCCAGGTCCGGGAAACGCCGGAAAGCGACAACCACCGCTCGAATTCACGCTCGCGTCCTGTAACTTCTTTCTAAATTTGCTTAGCTGTTCTTTTATAATGCCTTCAGTAAAATCCAACGGTAGAGCTTCATTGTTCAGTTTCAGCATGAAAGAATGAGCAGTCTCCCCTCGATTCTGGTTGACGCCTATGGAAAGAGCGCGAGGGCCTAATTCGTGGAGATTCGTAAAACGAGCGGTGCGAGAAAAATTCAGCCGAACTTTGACCTGTTTCTTCGAGCCCGCGATACATTCTCCATTTCCAATTTCCGCCTCAAGAATGAAGGACTGCAAAAGGTGATTTTTATGATAAATCCCTATTCGCAATTCGCCGGTATCTAGCTGTGGGGCCAACACTTCGAAATAAACCGGTTCGGAGCCGCGCAGCGGCGGAAGCTGCAGGAATTGGACTCGCTCCGACAGCAGTGTGAAATCTTTTTCAAAAACCACGACCTCAAGAGAATGTCCCTCCTCTCCTTCAGGTTCCGGCAGTAGCGGATCGAGTGGCGGGGGTTCGCTGGTCATCAGACTGTCCGGCGAAGGCCGACCGATATGTACGCGCAGTCTGTAATATGCGCCTTTTATCAGTTTACGATTCGGCTCAATGGGCTGATAAATCATTGCTTCATAATTGAGATATTCCAGCGCAACATCAACACGCCGGTCCTGATGCTTCTCTAATTTTTCAACGTGCTTTTTCCTACTCGTAATAGGAGCAAAAATCGCTCTGATCTTCGGCGCAGCTTGTCTTGCGGCTGCCAATGAAGCTTCCGCATGAGCCAGCTGACCCAAGCTGGTGATGTCATGTTTAAAATCAGTCGAATACCGGGGCGGGGTGAGGACGTCCCAATAAGTTTCTCTCTGGATGTCCCGATAAGCTTCTCTCTTTTCAAATGCCTTTTTTATGCTGAGGCGAAGCTCATGGGTAGCATCATCGCCCATGCGTTCGAAGAAAGCATCCAGGTCCCCACGAGCCACGGTTTGTTTGAGAGTCAAATCTTCCCGATGAATTTGGGTAACCGCGTCAGAAAGCCTGAGATAATTGTTGCTCTTGGGATCAGCCGAAAGAAACACATAGGGCCTAGAGATATAGCTCATATCTCGAGTTGCGGCTTTGAGAGCTTGGTGCAATGGATAATTGTGAATAATCCCGTCAAAAAACTTATCAATGAATGTCGCAACGAGAAATTGATCAACTGGAATCCCAGCGCCTGCGGGATTGATCCATAGCAATACCATGTAAGGCGGAACAGATAATTGTGGCGGGTACGGCTTTCCATATTCTTCAGAAAGAACAATCACCAAGCGCGGACGTGTCGTAGACGGATCACGGAGGCGAGCGGCAGATTTCAGCAGGTTTTCGATCATTTTGTCTTCTACCAGAACGATATCGCGTGTCTCAGTCCGCAGCGCGTTGGATACTGCGTTGAATTCGACCGTTTCGAATGGAAGTCCGTATGTCTGAACCGTAGGATCGTTTATGTACCAAGAGGCGGATTGGATGGCTTTGAGAGAATCGCCGCATCTTGCCCCCACCGCCAGTACCCTGAGGGGCATGCGGAATCCGGGTCGCTGAAACCATCTATTTCTGCCGAGATAGATCGTCTGAATTCTATCCGGATTAGCATTAATGGGCGGCAACTGTTCAACAATTGTCGCCCAAGGATGGTTCGGCATCTCTGGAGGTGCATCCACAAAGATAGGTACAGAAATCGAGGCGCTCGCCAGAAAGTCGGCTGGTTGAGGCGGGAGAAAAGAAACCGCCGTCCGTAGCAGATTTTCCAGATCGGACGGAACCCTAATACTATAGTGCGGCAGATCGGAGGTCCACAGATGGGCCAGCAAATCGGTTGAGACTGTACTCCAGGCAGTTTTCTTATCCCTGGAATCGTGCGGCAGGTCGCGCCGGGTTCCGGCATCGTCTTCGTATGTGATCCACAGAGCCTCGCTTACGCATCGCACACGAAGAACAATCCAATGATCGAGCATCTTCATTATTACCCCCCGCGCTATCGGATGTTAGATACCGCCCCCTCACGTGATCATTGAATAACTATGTGCGCAAGCACTTGCATCCCTCGCCCGATCACTGAATATTATCAATTTTAAAAATGATGGAATTATATAGCGAATTCAATTACTAGGCTTGATTGCGGCCAGCCTCCCAGCAAACACGACTTTTCCGTGCCTGATAGTTGTCCCAGGTCCGGATCCAGGCTCTGCTCTGCCGAGACACTGCCTTAATAGTGTAGCTTTTACACTATGTGATTGCAAGGACTATTTTCGACGATTTCGAGCTTTGCTTTTGGAAAAACGAGGAGGCGCGGCAGATCCTATGAACTGCGGCGGCCCGGAATACCACATTCCGGCCTGGGGCATAGGCGGACAGGCTCCGCCATACATGGCGCCGCCGCCGTATCTGTATGACCACTGGGCCATTTCAGAATAAGGCACGCCATCCAACATCGGTTCTTTGAAGGCCTGGGCGTAAACCTGGGTACCACTGACAATGAATATAGTAGCGCATGCAAGGACCATGATGGCCAATCCTGTTGAGAACAATTTTCGCATAATCGTGTCCTTTTCCTTTTACCGGAATGCCTTGACTTATCAGGCAAGCAGCATTCTAGCGCAATAGTTGAGAGACGTCAGCTGAAAAGAAACATTTGGACTCCGAAAGATAATGGTCGAGTCTTATCTTTTTTATTTTCAATAGCTTTCCGGCACAGTTATTAATCAATTTGTCTGCTCCTGGAGCACGAATCCGGCGTGCGCAAGAACCGAATTGTCAGGGAATTGTCCTACCCACTACCTCGTTAACCGAGCTGCTGTTTTTTGAATTGTTAGAGCAATAATGATGATGCTAAATTGACATAATTGCATGGGGGTTATGAACATATCTGTAAAAAATTCGGAACGCGAAAATCCGTACCGCGGCATGTGTGGCATCTGTCCTGCAGGATGTTGGGTTCAAGTCCACTATGATTCAGACGGAAGGATCTGCGAGGTTAATCCCGATCCTGATTCGGAATTGGGAATGATCTGCAAATTGGGCAAGAATTCGCCGCAGATAATCTATTCACCGGATCGGCTGCGTTATCCGTTATTACGAACCGGCCCTAAAGGTACGTACGAATTCGAGCGCATATCCTGGGATCGAGCCTTCGATATAATTGTCGGCAAACTAAATGACATTAAGCAGACTTATGGTCCGGAAGCTGCTGCCATTTACACCGGAAGAGGGAGCTTCGAGCTTGCGGAATGCGATGTATTTCAGCCCCAAGGGGTGGCGGTTTCATCTGCATCCAGTGTCCTTTTTCCTTTCGGATCGCCTAATACTTTGGGGGTAGGGGCGCTTTGCTATGTCTCATTTGCAATGATTGCGCCTCACGTAACAATGGGCGGCATGATGATCAACATGTTCTCCGATCTGGAGAACGCGGACTTGATTGTCGTGTGGGGCGCGAATCCTGCCACAGATTGCCCACCTTTGGATTTCTCTCGTATTTTGAAAGCGCGTAAACGGGGAGCAGAGGTCATCGTAATCGATCCACGGCGGACCGGCACCGTAATGGCGGCCGATGCTGAGTGGGTTCCGGTCAGGCCCGGTACCGACGGTGCTCTGGCTTTGGGGATGTGTCAGGTTTTAATCGAAGAAGAGCTGTATGATGAGCGCTTTGTCAAAGACTGGACCCATGGTTTTGATGAGTTTGCACGATACTGTCAACATTTCCGACCGGAGGTGGTGGAGGGCATCACTCGTGTTCCAGCGGAGCTGGTTCGGCGGCTGGCCAGGCGGATAGCCTCGGCAAGAGGGGTCTCGCCGGTCATGTACAGCGGCCTGGAATATAGCGATAGTGGAGTTCAGGCTATTCGGGCCACCATGGTTTTATGGGCTCTGGCAGGGCAATTGGATGTACCGGGCGGCCGTTGTTTCGCAATGCAGCAAAATCAGTTCCCGGTAAACCGTGAGGGTCACTTGCCCAACCCTGATGTGCGAAAGGCGCTCGGACGGGATCGTTTCCCTGTCTATAGCTTGTATCGCGGGGAATCCCACGCCATTTGTCTTCCGGACGCGGTATTGCACGGAAAGCCGTATCCGATCAAGTCCCTAATTATTGAGGGTGGTTCTATTGTAACTGCGTGGCCACAGCCCGGTATCTGGCGTAAAACTCTCGAAGCGCTGAATTTTCTTGTCTGTATAGACCGGTTTTTTACCGCTGATGCGGCCTATGCAGATATCGTTCTCCCGGCGACAACATATTACGAAATCGAATCTTACATGACTTACGGCTCGCTTTTCAGGGTCCGGGAGCGCGTCATCGAGCCTGTGGGCGAGGCTCGACATGGCTTTTTTATACTTGCCGAACTGGCCAAGCGATTAGGATACGGTCATTTTTACCCTCAGACTGAGGAAGCCCTGCTAAGATATGCATTGAAGCCGTCGGGACTCACTCTCGAAGAAGTCCGAGCCGCGGGAGGCGTGGCCCGGATTCCAACAGTCATGATGGAGTACAAAAAATGGGAAAAGGGTAGGTTGCGGGCGGACGGCATGCCGGGTTTTGAAACACCGACCGGAAAGTTTGAAATTGCTTCAACCATTCTCGAAGAACATGGTCACGATCCGCTTCCGGTATACACCGAACCTAAAGAAGGCCCGTTGGCCCAGCCGGAATTGGCAAAGCGATTTCCTCTGGTTTTTAATTCCGGCTCACGGACGACAACTGATTTCCGCTCCCAGTTTCATAACATCCCGGATCTCGTGAAGGAGCGGCCTGAGCCGACCGTTTTGATGAATCGATCGGACGCCGCGGCTCGGAACATCGGGCAGGGGGATCTCGTCCGAGTTGTGACTCCACGAGGTGGAGTGGCGTTCAGAGCACTTGTGAGCGACGATATTATTCAGGGGGTCATTGACGCTGATATGGGAGGAGGCGGTCCTGTCGGTCCCCAGGAATGGCAGGGCTGCAATGTGAACGAACTAACGGACCTCCAAAGATACGATCCGATTTCCGGTTTCCCGGTATATAAGGCGTTGCTCTGTGACGTCGTCAAGATGGACGGGACTGCGGCGGCAGTGGTCGGTTCTCTTGCCGAATTTCAGCCTTCGATCACGGTGAAAGATGTATCTGAAACACTTTCGCAAAATAAACGCATCTATCTGGATCACAATGCGACGACTCCAGTGGACCCTGAGGTGGCGCAGACTATAATCCGGTGTACGGAAAAGTGCTTTGGCAATGCTTCCAGCATCCATGTCCCCGGAAATGAGGCTCGTTTAATCATTGAATCCGCTCGACGGCAGGTGGCGCAATTGATTAATTGCACGGCCAGGCGCATTGTCTTTACGAGCGGAGGCTCGGAATCAGACAATTTCGCGATCAAGGGAATAGCCTTTGCGCGGCGGGATCGTGGCAATCACATCATCACTACTACGATAGAGCATCCGGCAGTCTTGAATGCCTGTAACTGGTTGGAGCAACAAGGGTTTGTTGTCACAAAATTGGAAGTCAATCGGGAAGGATTGGTAGATGTCGCGGATTTGAAGTCCGCTATGGGCCCGGGCACGATATTGGTAAGCATTATGGCCGCCAACAATGAAACAGGGGCCATACAACCTATTCTCGAATTGGCGGGGGTGGCCCACTCCGGCGGTGCGCTCTTCCATACTGACGCAGTTCAGGCGGTAGGCAAAATCGCCGCTGATGTTCAGCAATGGAACGTAGACCTTCTGACACTTTCGAGCCACAAATTCCATGGCCCTAAAGGTGTCGGCGCCTTTTATAGTCGTCAGGGGATCGAATTGGATCCGCTTATTCATGGAGGAAAACAAGAGCACGGATTGCGTGCGGGAACGGAAAACGTACCGGGCATCGCGGGGCTTGGCATGGCTGCCCAATTAGCGATTCAGCGCCTGCCCGAAATGAATAGGATACGTATTTTGCGGGATCGCTTGGAGACCGGAATCCGGCGGATTGTCCCTGGCGCAAAACGCAATGGACCTCGGGAAGAGCGCCTGCCCAATACTTTGAACATGACATTGCCCGGAATGCGCGGGGAATCTGTCGTTCTTACTCTGGACCAAAAGGGCGTGGCTCTCTCATCGGGCTCTGCCTGCCGCGCCGGCTCTCCGGAGCCGTCTCACGCTCTACTCGCGATGGGACTATCTACCGAGGAAGCGCATTGTGCGCTCCGGTTTTCTCTGGGGCTGGGTAACACGGAGGAAGAGATCGATCGCACACTCGGGCTCATCGAACAGATGATTAACGATACCGCTGCGAGTGTTCGTTTTGTGCCTTGCCGGTGATGAAAATAATTCGTTAATTATTACGCTTCATGCATCTGAAATTATACTGGCGGAAAGAAAGGAATTGTTATGCATCTTGACTCCATAATAGCAGGGCTTCCCGTCCGAAATCATTTAATTGGCGGGTTTCATTCCATTGCTGAGGATGTTTTGACCGGTCTCACAGCCGTCCGGAAATATATTCCGAGTAAATATTTCTATGACGCGCGTGGATCCCAACTTTTTGAGGAAATTTGCCGCCTTCCGGAATATTACCCGACCAGAACCGAATCACAAATATTGCATAAGCATGCTGAGGATTTAATAAAAGAGTTCCGGAAGGGTAATCTTGTGGAACTGGGCGCCGGTTCCCACAGAAAAATATGCATCCTGCTGAATGCGTTGGGACCGAAGCGTAGATCTGCTGTGACGTACATGCCGGTGGATGTCAGCTACGCAGCGCTAAGGGAATCAGCTCAAGAGCTGACGTCGGAGTATCCCGAGCTCAACGTAAAATGTGTTGTGGCAGATTTCACCCGCGACCTCCACAGGATTGCGTCAGATCGTTCAAAATTGATTCTGTTCTTCGGAAGTACTATAGGCAATCTTGACGAACTGGAGAGCCGGTCTTTTCTCAAAGGGATAGCTAGAATTCTCAATTCCGGCGATCGTTTTCTCCTCGGGCTGGATATGCTTAAACCGGTACAGATTCTCGAGGCGGCTTACAACGATTCTCAAGATGTGACGGCCGAGTTCAACAAGAATATACTACTCGTTTTGAATCGGGAACTCGGAGCGAATTTCACAACCGCCGATTTTGACCACCTGGCATTTTTTAATGAAAGTTTTGAGCGTATGGAAATGCATCTCCGAGCCCGACGTAAGATTCAGGTTGAAGTAAGAAGTATCGAACTTTCCTTCACCATTGAGCAGGGGCAAACTATTCAAACAGAGATTTGCAGGAAATTCAGCCGATCGAGTGCAGAGAAGATGATCAATGAGGTAGGGCTCCAGGTGAAGCGCTGGTACTCCGATCCGAAAGGATGGTTCTCGATTGCTGAGATCGGCAATCACCCAATCGCAGCCTAAGATTGTGATTCAGCGCTCCGCGTTTGACACCTGAATATGTCTCAATTCAAGAATATTCTTTTGTCTGTTAAGTTCTATTATTCTGCAGCCGCAACCCTTCAGTTACAGGTGGCCAAAGAATGTCATTGCGACCCCGTTGAAAAACGGGGGAAGCAATCTCTACTCCCGGACGATGGCAGGACGAAATCCGAGATTGCTTTCCCGCGGAACGCGGGATTTCACTCCTCGCAATGACACGTCGGTGCCTCTCACTGCGAGCGCACACACTCATGTCGGGCACGGCCCGACCGACCTGGCCCCCGCAATTGAAATATTCTCTTGTTCGTCGCCAAATACGCCAATGAGGTAAGATGCCGAGTCTTCGATCCCTAATTATCTTTTCACGTTCATATAGCACGGGTTCGTTCATAATATCTACCTATCCTTTAATTGAAACTTCTTGACCCCGTTTCTCTTGTCTTTATACTATGTTCAATTGAACCACCATTTGATCTAAGGGAGGATTATCATGGCTCTCTTTTTGGTCGCTTGTGAGTTCATTGATCCCGACCATGATTCTAAAAATCTCTACGGTCTTCTAAGGTCTTGGGATGCAAGGGAAGTAACCGAGTCAACATGGATGATCCGCTCAGCGCACTCTCATGAGCAAGTTGCTCTTGCCATGCTACAAGGACCAATTAGCCCAAAAGACAGGCTGACTGTTGTAGAAGTACGACACGGGATTCACCACAACCCCAGAGAAGACTGTTCGGATCTTTAATCACTGAAACAGTGCCCTCCCGAGTCCCACACGACGGGCCTCCCACATCCTCACATGGCTCCGGATTTAATCTGGTCCAAAGGACTTATAAGTCGTAACAAGAGCCACGCGACACAACTACCGTTTCATCACTCATTTTCCTTTTCCTTTCGTGTTTCGGCTATTACATACCGTGCGGGGATACTCGCCTTAACTTATTAGTAATTATGACCTTCGGGTTTCAAGGGGTCTTTTACTTATCCGGCGAGCTTACGCATGAAATTAAGAACGAACAGATAAGGAATCTAGACGTCAATTGCATTTGTGCATTGACGACAATTACACTCTTGCTAGTAGGGGTTTGCTGCAAGTATAACCGGAATCTTCCCAGCGAACATTTTGCTGTGGATAACTTGCTGGAATCGCGCACGTTTATTATAAGTATTATGTATTACGAAAATAACTGAGTCTAGAGTGCACAATAGAGGTTGACATGGCGCGA
>JBKQRG010000154.1:0-50127 GCA_052144015.1 Desulfomonilaceae bacterium | reverse complement strand
TTCCTTGAGGTGAAATCAATTGGACCACATCTCCCACACGAAGCGAGTTTAGAACAGCTAACTCTTTGCCGATAATGATACCGGCGGAGTCATCGGAACCGGACAAATCGTCTATAGTTCCTTGCTGCAAGTACCTGGGCAGGGAAATAACTTTGCTCGCCGTTCTCGGATCTATTCCGCGTACAATCACCCCCCTGACTTTCCCGCGGGTCGAGAGCATAGCCTGCGCATAAATATATGGGGTGGTGGCTTTTACTCCGTCAAAATCCTGTATGCGTTCCATCAAGTCTTGCCAACCCATGACTGCCCGGCTGGAGTGGCTCATGACCACAAGATGCGAAACGGTCCCCAAGATTTTTTCTTTCAAATCCCTCTCGAATCCATTCATGACTCCCAAAACAATAATGAGAGTCATCACTCCGAGCATCACGCCCAAGACGCTGAACGCGCTAATAATCGATATAAAGGCCTGTTTTCGTTTTGCCTTAATATAACGCAGGCCGACAACAATTTCGAAGGGTGGGTTCATGCCAGCCCTTTTTCCGGCCTCATGTGAGGAAACAGTATAACCTCGCGAATGGATTGCGAATTGGTCAGGAGCATGACTAGTCGATCTATTCCTATTCCTTCCCCAGCCGCTGGAGGCATGCCGTATTCTAAGGCTCGCAGAAAATCCTCATCCAAAAAGTGAGCCTCTTCATCGCCGGAGGCCCTTGCCAAAACTTGTTCCTCGAAGCGGCTCCGCTGATCGAGAGGGTCGGTCAGTTCAGTAAAGGCGTTGGCCATTTCTCGACCGCAGATATAGAGCTCAAACCTATCTGTGACGGTCGGGTCTTCATCATTTCGCCTGGCCAGAGGCGAAACTTCCACAGGATATTTACAAACGAAAATCGGTCCCCAAAGCTTCTCTTCCACAAATTCATCGAATAGTGCCATCCACAGTTTACCCAGGGAATCCTCTTTTCCCACTTCCAGGCCGCTTTCGACAGCCTTAATAAAAACTGCATTGCGATCATCAATTTGGGCTGCAGTAAGTCCGCTGTGCTGGAGCAGCGCTTCCCTAACCGTAATTCTGTTCCATGGAGGCGTAAGATCCACCTCTCGATCCCCATAGATAATTTGGTGCCTTCCGGCAATCTCCTTTATCAAACCGGCGAGCATATCTTCGGTCATCGACATCAAGTCTTCGTATGTGCTGAATGCCTGATAGAATTCGAGCATTGTGAATTCCGGGTTATGTTGCGTAGAAATCCCCTCGTTTCTGAAATTCCGATTGATTTCAAAAACTCTGTCAAAGCCCCCCACCAACAGGCGTTTTAGATATAACTCGGGGGCAATTCTGAGATATAGTTTGCGATCCAAAGCATGATGAAAGGTTTCGAACGGCTTGGCTGTAGCGCCTCCTGGAATAGCTTGCATCATCGGCGTCTCGACTTCAAGAAATCGCCGATTCACGAGATACTCTCGAAGATACCCAATCACATGACTCCTAATCCTGACGATGTCTCTGGCACTCGGATTAACAATAAGATCCAAATAGCGTTGACGATATCTCGTCTCCACATCCGACAAGCCGTGCCATTTCTCAGGCAAAGGCCTCAGAGATTTAGTCAAGAGGGTCAATTCCTGGACTAAAAGGCTCAACTGACCAGTCCGCGTCCGGAAGGGTCTCCCCAAAACCCCTATAATATCGCCCACATCAAGTTTTTTTATCAGTTTGTAAGCTTCCGATCCCACCGTATCTCTGCCGAAATATGCCTGGAAATCACCAGTCGCATCCCGCAGACCAATAAAAGAAGCTTTACCGAGGATTCGTAGAGCGATAATGCGGCCCACCATTCGGAAAGCCTCTTCGGAATCATTGAATACAGCTTTGCCTGAGTATTTTTGCTCAAATTCACTGACAGTTAGGTCGGGTTTAAAACCTATCGCAAAGGCGGGCAGACCTAATTTTTCAAGTTCTTGGACCTTTTCTAATCGTACCTCGATTAATGATGAAGGCGCCGAGCTTTTGGTCTTTGATGAAGATTCTGACAAGGCTCAAAATTCTCCTCATTTTCTGCCCTAGATTAGATGGGGTTTTTATCCTGTCCCCTAAAAAAAGTCAAGGGCATGGCGGGCTCACGGCGCGACTGCGGTTCCTAAATAAAGGATTCAATCAAACTTCTTGTAATAAAGTATCATTATTCGAGAATGGCCAGATGTTGATGATCGGGCTAAATCGTTGTTGTCCATAGGCATTATTTTAGCCATCTGATAGGTTCAGGGATTTGGCAATAATCGCCATATCAATTCCTGAATGCAGCGAATAATCAGTTGTTAGTTAATAAGTGGAATAGGGATGAACGACTCGGGTATGAGGCACAATTATTCTGCACATTGAATCAAGCCCTTCTCTCTTAGAGAACGGTATTTCATGCACGGAGTGGAATATTAAAATATTATTTTGTCCCGCTGATTGCGCCAGCCATGCTGAAAACCGGCAGGTACATGGCTATGACCATTCCGCCGCAGATTCCACCAAGAAAGACAATCATTATAGGCTCCATCAATTGGGTAAGAGCTTCGACGGCAGCATCTACTTCTTCGTCATAAAATTCCGAGATTTTGGCGAGCATGGCATCCAGGGCACCGGTAGCCTCTCCAACTGCAATCATTCTGACCACCATGCCCGGAAATACGCCGGTCTCCATAAGAGGTTCGGCGATTGTTCGTCCTTCTGCAATAGCTGTGCGAGTATTCATTATCGCTCTTTCAATAATGACATTACCCGCTGTTTTGGCTGTTATTTCAAGGGCATCTAATATGGGAACGCCGCTGGAGATCATGGTTCCCAGAGTGGAACAAAACCGCGCTACCGCCACTTTCCGCAAAAGTACTCCTATTGCAGGCGTTTTCAGCGCGACTCGGTCTATTATTATCCTGCCCTTCTGGGTGCGGCTAAACTTTCTAAAAATAACAAATATTATTGCCAGCAGGACAGCCATGTGAATGAAATAGTTCTGCACAAATTCGCTCATGGCCAGAACCATAAGAGTTGGACCCGGCAATTTATCACCGGATCCTTCAAACATCTCTTTGAAAACTGGTATGACAAATACAAGCAAAACCACCACAACAGACATCGCTATCGTGATGACTACGCCCGGATACACCATAGCGCCCTTGACTTTACGCTTCAGGGCTTCGGATTTTTCCAGAAACACGGCAAGCCGACGCAATATCGTATCCAGTATGCCACCCGCTTCTCCGGCATGGATCAGGTTAACAAATAGTTGGTCGAAAATTTTCGGATGCTGCTTCAGTGCGTCGGCAAAAGTCGAACCTCCCTCCACGGTACCCTTGACTGAAGTCAAGACTTTTTTAAACGTCTTGTTTTCTTGCTGTCCGGCCAGGATTTCAAGGCATTGAACCAAGGGCAATCCTGCATCAATCATTGTGGCGAACTGACGAGTGAATATAACGATATCCTTTGTTTTCACCTTTGGCTGAAAGATTTCAATATTTTCAAACAAATCTTTGGGTTTTTTCTTAACCTTTATGTCGGTATAGTTCATTTTGCGCAACTTGCTCGTAACTACCGAATCATTGACCTCATTCATCTCGCCACTCAATATATTGCCGGCAGTCGTGCGCGCTTTCCATACATATTCCGGCATTTATAAAAGCCCTCCGTTCTAGGTATTATCCTTGTCTCAAATTCCGAAATGGCTGACTAAGGTCGTTTCAAGTATTGAAAAAAAGTCAGGCTTCGCGAAAAATCCTTGACCATTTCTTTACAAATGTCCGTATCTTAACTCAAAATGGTTGTTACGTACCATGCAAGAATTCAGTTTACATCCGCGCTCAATCTCGGGAAAGATTTCACCCCAAGGTCGTGACACGTTGCGGCCCTTTCGGCAAGCCCGCCATCATTTGGCGCAGTTCATCCGGATCTCCGGACCTTGCCATTGCTTCATCAAATGAAATAATTCTTCTTTGGTAAAGCAGCAGGAGCGCCTGATTCATCGTCTGCATGCCCGATTTAGCTTGTCCAACTTGAATCTGAGAATAAATCTGATGAATTTTGTCTTCCCTGATCAGGTTCCGTATCGCGGCATTTGGTACCATTATTTCCAATGCCAGCGCCCGACCCTTGCCGTCCAAAGTGGGGATCAAAGTCTGACTCATCACCCCTTCGAGAACAAAGCTGAGCTGAGCCCTTACCTGTGGCTGCTGATGTGCTGGGAATACATCTATTACTCTATGAATCGACTGAACGCATGAATTCGTGTGGAGTGTTCCAAACGTAAGATGTCCTGTCTCCGACACCGTGAGAGCGGCCTCAATTGTTTCCAGGTCTCTCATTTCCCCGATCAGTACTACATCCGGATCTTGCCTGAGAACACTTCGCAGTGCCGCATTGTAATTTTTAGTGTCTTGATGAAGCTCCCGCTGGTTAACTATGCACGACCTGTGTTGATGGGTGAATTCTATGGGATCTTCTATAGTTACTATGTGCTGCCGCCGGTCCGTATTGATTTTATCAATCATCGCGGCAAGCGTGGTAGATTTCCCGCACCCCGTAGGCCCGGTAACAAGAATTAGCCCACGGGGTCTAGCACAGAGCTCATTGGCGATGGGCGGAAGCCCTAATTCTTCGAAGCTGCGGATCTGATAGGGTATCAATCGGAAAGCGCCTGCCAAAGCGCCTCGTTGGCTAAAAATATTTGCCCTAAATCTACTTAAGCCTTTTACTCCGAAAGAAAGATCCAATTCATGGCTTTCTTCGAACCGGTGCTTCTGCGCATCCGTCAGTATGCTATAACAGAGCTGCCTTGTTTCTTGAGGTTTCAGAGGCGGGTACTCCAAAGGAATTAATTCCCCGTGCACCCGAACCATAGGCGGAACACCTACCGTAATGTGAAGATCGGAAGCTCCACGCTCAACCATTTCTTTCAGAAAATCATGAAGGGTGGCCAAGTTTTATCCTTTCGGGAGGAAACTACCGTGGAATTACCGGTTCATAATTCCTATTGTTTAATTTCGCACAACAACGATTCAGTCGCCTGCTTCACCACCGGTGATTTCAAAACTTCCTATCACTAAACATCAATCTGCCATGGTGGTTCGCGCCACCTCATTAACAGTTGTGATTCCTTCTTTCAATTTACCAATCCCGGCCATGCGTAGACTATTCATTCCCAGTCGGACAGCTTCCCGTTTAATTTCCATCGCAGAAGCTCCTGCCAAAACAAGCTCTCTGACCTCGTCATTCATGGGCATGACTTCATAAAGCGCAATTCTACCCTTGAATCCCGTATTGGTGCAAAAATTGCACCCTTTTCCTTCATATACCGGAAATGTGCCGATTTCTTCCATTTTTACACCGAGATCCCTGAGGGCCTCTACTGGTGGATCAATTTCCACTTTACACTGGGAGCATACTTTTCTTGCAAGCCTTTGGGCGAGAATCAAATTAACGGAACTCGCCACCAGAAATGGCTCGACACCCATGTTCAAAAGTCGATTAACTGTTTGAGGCGCGTCGTTCGTGTGTAAAGTGGATAAAACAAGGTGTCCTGTCAGAGCAGCCTTAACTGCTATTTCCGCGGTTTCAAAGTCTCGAATTTCACCTACCATGATAATATCAGGATCTTGCCTAAGAAATGATCGGAGTGACGACGCAAAGGTCAATCCAATCTCCTCATGCATCTGCACTTGGTTTATACCAGGAAGGTTGAATTCAACAGGATCCTCGCACGTAGATATATTAACATCCAGTGTGTTCAACTCAGACAGCGCGCTATAAAGTGTTGTGGTCTTACCAGATCCGGTGGGACCGGTGACGAGAACCATTCCGAAAGGTCTATGAATGGCCTCTTTAAAATCCCTGAGAGGCAATTCCTCAAAACCCAGCTTTGTCATGTCCAATTGTAGACTGGATTTATCCAATAATCGCATGACCACCTTTTCTCCGAAAAGCGTCGGCAATACGGAAACGCGGAGGTCAATATCGCGGCCTTTTCCGAGCTTGAGCTTAATGCGCCCGTCCTGAGGTAAACGACGCTCAGCTATATCCAGCCGAGCCATAATTTTCAGACGGCTCACCACAGGAGCCTTCAGCTTCAGTGGTGGTTTATAGAACTCATAAAGCGAACCATCAATCCGGAATCTGACCCGAAAAACCTTTTCATATGGCTCAACATGGATATCACTCGCGCCTTTTTGGATCGCTTCACGCATTAACCAATTGACGAGTTTCACCACCGGCGCTTCTTCAGCCATTTTGGCGACATCATTAACGTCCAAATCGGATGTCTCGGCACCAATAGCTTCGAGATCATCCTCTCCTAATTCATCCAGCATATCTTCCATATGCTGACCGGTGTCATAGTAAGTATCAAGCGCCTTGCGAATCTCTGATTCAGCGGCGATACTCACTTCAACGCCTAAACCCGTCATAAAATTTATATCATCAATGGCAGCCAAGTCCGTGGGATCGGCCATCGCCACTTGGAGGGTTGAATTTAACCGGCCGTATGGTATCGCTAAGTATTTCTGGGCGATTCCCACAGGTATTAATCTCAGCGCATCAGCGTCTACATCTATTTCATCCAACGAAATGGTCGGTCGCCCGAGCTTCTTCACAAGAAATTCGACCAAATCATCTTCGGTCAGGTAATCAAGCTTCACGAGAGCATTGTAAACTGTTCCGCCATTGTTCTTCTGGAAATCTCGCGCTTGTTCGAGCTGTTCCGGATCAATTGCGTTCTCCCGCAATAACATTTCGCCAAGGCGATCCTTCATAATGGACTACATCCCTGCATAATGATAAGACTATTTTATATAGCAGCCGTTTTCGTGGGACTTTACCACGGAAGTTTATCTTACCGCAGAGAAAGCATTTTTTCAAATTTCTTCTTGAGATTTATGCAACCCTGCAGGATAATTTTGCTCATATTTCAATTATGAGAGAATCTGCGGATTCATGTTCAACTCTTGCTGATTTGCTCTGTGCAGATAATTTGAAGGAGAGATTATGCCGTCAACTGTGTACATGACCGACCTGCACGCTGACTGGAAACAAAGCGTGATCAAGAAGGTTGGCGCTCTATTCGATCTGCTCAAACCTGATGGAATATTCAAACGCAAAGACATGGTCGCGGTGAAACTTCATTTTGGCGAAGCCGGCAATACTGCCCATATTAGGCCCCAATTTGTTCGACGAATTGTGGAACATCTGAGGGGAATTGGTACCGTGCCTTTTCTTACCGACACAAATACGTTGTATCGCGGGTCTCGCACTGAGGCCTGCTCCCATTTGGCAACAGCCTTTGACAATGGATTCACACGAGAGATCACCTCAGCACCCCTGATAATAGCTGACGGCCTTAGAGGAAATAGTCACGCGAGATTTGCCGTGAACGGCCGTCATATAGAACAAGCTCATATCGCATCAGATATATATAATGCTGACGGTTTGGTTGTTTTGTCTCATTTCAAAGGACATGAACTTACAGCGTTTGGGGGTGCTCTGAAGAATCTCGGCATGGGGTGCGCGTCGAGAGAAGGGAAACTGGAACAACACTCGAATATCTCTCCCAAGGTGAGCAAGAAGAAATGTGTCGGATGCGGTGAGTGCATGGTCTGGTGCAAAGGCGGGGCGATAACACTCGAGGGTGAGGACGAAGAGCGACGAGCCCATATAACTCCAGAAAATTGTGAGGGATGTGCTGAATGCGTTCTTACCTGCCCTCAGGGTGCCATTCAGGTTCAGTGGAACGAATCAATTCCGGTTTTTATGGAGAAAATGGTGGAATACGCCTCCGCTGTCTGCAGACAGAAAAAAGGCAAAGTGGTTTTCATGAGTTTTATAACTGACGTGTCGCCTCTATGTGACTGTACACCATTTTCGGATCGACAGATCGTCCCCAATCTCGGCATATTGGCCTCATTAGACCCTGTAGCCATCGATCAGGCTGCTGCGGATATGGTGATTGGGGCCCCCGGCAATCCATTATCGGTGCTGGACAAAGCTCTCGATCCGGGTGAGGACAAGTTTCGGGCCCTTTTTCCGAATATCGATTGGGAACACCAATTGGAATACGCGGAACAAATTGGGCTGGGGACGAGACAGTACAAATTGCTGAGCTTGAAAGATTTTTCATAACCTAATATTATAATAAAGTTGAATTCTACAGCGTGTAAAAGCGGTTCATACGGCTTGGTGCTACCCTAAATGTTTTTAGCATTTTAGCCAGTTGCATGTAAATCATAAACCAATTTCTTGACATCTAGCAGTAACGCCTGTAAAATAGTTGATCACGGCTTTCTATAATGCTCAGCCACCAAAGCGGAGTCTTCGTTCCGCAAGGAGGTTAATATGTTACGGACCGGCCTCGTGGTGATTGCTCTTGTATTCGCTTTACAATGTCAGGCATCCGCGCAAGGCTTTTTGGATTCAATCTTTGGACCCAGTGGACTTGGTCTCTGGGGGGACAGCTTCACAAGCCAATTCAATTCTCCCGAGCCGTACGCCGCTGGAAACCAGATGCCCGGTCAAATGCCCTACCAAGGTTATCCGCAGGCTCCGGGAGCTCAACAACAATATTATCCGCCTCAGCAGGGATATGCGCCCCAACAATATGCTCCACAGGGCCAAAGCTATTATCCTCAGCCCGAGGGACAGGTTGGCGCGGCTCATCCGCAGCAGGACTCTTCCCCTCAGCAATATGCTTCCCCTCAGCAGTACGGAGGACAGCAATATGCGCCGCAACAGCAGGCGCCTGTCCAGCAGTTCTCGCCTCAGCAACAGGCCGCCCCAACTAGTGGTCAAGCAACAAATAGGACTCAGAGGGCGCCGGCTGCATCAGGCCTGAGGCCCCGGCAGTATTCACCGACGCCACAGCTGGGGGCTCCCGGTCAGTTACCGATCAGTGCCGACGATCTTCCACCCGGTGCGGTTAGCATCAGTACAACGACTCCTGAGGGAACTAGAGTCGAATATTATCCGCCTGCAGGTGAACAAGCACCCCCGACAGGCGTCCGCCAGCGGCCGCGCCAGCAGAAGCAGAGCACACCATCTGCAGCCCAGCCCAGACGTATTCAGCAACGAGAGCAGATGACGTCTGAAAGCGGAACTGAAAATTCCACAGCTCCCATTGCCATGCCTAAGCCAGTGGAAATACCGGGCGGTCAGGACCCTCGATCCGGCTGGGGAGGAGCCGTTAACCAAGGTCCCGCTCCGCAAGGAAAGAGATAAAAAGAGAAAACCGAATTAAATTTCCGCTTGGTCTTAGAGCCGGTGCGCCTTCTTTGAATGACCAATTGAAAAGAGGGAATTCCGCAATCAGGAATTTAGATGTTACGGCGGTCGCTCCGCTAAATGGCATTACCGAATTTGCGCGGAAATTCATAATTGTATGTGACATTGCGTTTTCCCATCGCGTCTCATGCCTTGACGACTTCAGCATCATAAGCTAATTTGGCGGCAATTCAGACGGAAATTGTTGTCTCACATGGAGAGACTGCTATGTTCGATTCTCCTTCCAAGAAAGAGGCTTGTGGGATCTTCGCCGTATATGGGGCCGAAGACCCAGCCCAGCTCATATATTTGGGTCTTTACGCGCTCCAGCACCGTGGGCAAGAATCAGCAGGTATCGTGGTAAGCGACGGCATGGATGTTAAGGCGCATAAAGGTATGGGCCTGATTTCCGACGTTTTTAAAGAAGGCATCATCGAAAAACTTAAGGGAAATATGGGCATTGGGCATGTGCGCTACTCTACTACGGGAAGCTCAATGCTCAGAAACGCCCAACCGTTTTTGGTTGAACAGATAGACAGAATCTTTGCGCTCGGCCATAACGGAAACCTAGTGAATGTCGCTAAACTGAGAAGGAAATTGGAATCCAAAGGCGCTATATTTCAAACCTCGACCGACTCGGAACTTATTGCACATTTGATTTTGCACAAGAAAGGATCATTCGAAGAGCGGCTCCTTAGAGTTTTTGAAGAGATGAGAGGGGCGTGGTCATTGGTTTTCCTCACACCCGACGCCATTCTGGCCGCTCGCGATCCTCATGGCTTCAGACCGTTATGCATCGGCAAAAAGGGCGATGCCATAATATTTGCGTCGGAGACCTGCGCTCTCGATATCATTGACGCGGAATATGTTCGAGACGTCCAGCCCGGCGAGATAGTCGTAGCAGATCATAATGGCTTGAGATCTATTCAAGGATACAGAAAACAACATCCTGCCATGTGTATCTTTGAGTACATTTATTTCGCCCGGCCTGACTCCACAATCTTTTCCCATGGTGTCTACAAAGTTCGAAAACAACTCGGGTTGCATGCCGCTCTCGAAAATCCTGTGGAGGGTGCCGATCTCGTGGTTCCGATGCCCGCATCAGGAAATTACGCAGCTTTAGGATTTGCCCAAGGGAGTGGTCTCCCGCTGGAATACGGGGTAATTCGCAATCATTACGTTGGACGTACCTTCATACAGCCTTCGCCATCGATCAGGGATTTGGGAGTACGTTTGAAGCTTAATCCGGTGCGCGAGGTCCTTGAAGGAAAGAAGGTCGTGGTGGTAGACGATTCTATAGTCCGCGGCACCACCAGTCGGCTACGAACCCGGACACTGCGAGATGCAGGCGCGCAGGAAATCCACATGCGCATAAGCTGTCCGCCGATACGATATCCTTGTTTTTATGGCATTGATTTCTCCAGCAAAGGTGAACTTATTGCTTGTTCAAAAACCGTTAAACAAGTTGGTGAATTCATAGGCGCGGACTCATTGGCATATTTGAGTTTGGAAGGCATGCTTCGCGCAATGCCTCTTCCTGCAGACCACTTCTGTACCGCGTGCTTTACCGGGCGTTATCCGGTCAAAATGGCAGATGAGCAAGATAAGACGAGCCTGGAATGCAGGCCGTTTGGATCCCTCCGTACGCAATAAGGATCGCAGTAGCGGACCGGCGAACACAGATCATGTTTTTGATCTCGATTTCAGCAGAGTCCCTGCCAATACCATATCCGCCGGGGTGGTTATTTTTATATTTTCATCTGAATCCTCAATAGCTACTACGGGATGGCCCAATCGTTCCACCAGCATTGCGTCATCTGTGCCAATGAAACCATCCTCTAATGCTTTGCGGTGAGCGTCAATTATCAGTCGGCTTTGAAATGTCTGCGGGGTGTGTGCCAGCAACAGATCTGTGCGCGAAATTGTATTAACGTACTGCCCAATACGTTTTTTCACAGTTTCAGTGACTGGTACGCAGGCTACCGCGGCTCCGTAAGTCTTGGCTGTCTCGATGCTCCTGGCGATTGTATCGGCAGAAACCAACGGCCGGACTCCGTCATGGATCACTATAAAATCAGTCTTTACCAATTTTTCCAGACCGTGGCGAACAGACGCCTGGCGATCGTTTCCTCCGGCCACGATGTTTTTTACTTTTTGGAATCGGTACGGTTTCACAATTTTTTCCATACAGTAGTCCTCGTCTCCGGGTGGAACGGTGAAGATGATAAAATCTATGACCGGGTGGGTTTCAAAAGCCAACAAGGTCCAAGCAAGCACAGGCCGGCCATTCAATTCTAAATATTGTTTTGGAGCGGGGCTCCCCATCCTTTTGCCACGTCCGCCCGCTGTGATAAGCGCTGCACAAACCATTGAGCAAATCCATTATTCGGAGGTTTGGAAACTCATGGAAGCGATCTATCATAAAACAATTCATCAGATGTTAGATTTTCAACACAAATACCACATTTTTCAAGAAATCAGTTCAACGGCTCTCAGCTTGCTAAGGACTTTGTTGCGTGGTAATGTAAGCGGTCACAATATCGCCGTCGGAGGATCGATTGGATCTGCTCGAATCAATCCAGTCAGCGATGCTTCAATTGGAAAGCGAACTGATTGAACAACTCAAGAGTCGGGTTCCGGTCGCGTTCGAAATTGGCGCTCACATAATGAACAGCGGTGGAAAACGAATTCGCCCTCAGTTAACCGTTATAGCTGCGAGGATGGGCGGATACACCGGCTGGGATGCAGTCAAATTGTCCGGAGCCATTGAGTGCATACACACGGCGACTTTGCTCCACGATGATGTGGTTGATCACGCTGACACCAGAAGGGGAAGACCTGCTGCCAATACGCTTTGGTCCAATGAGATGTGCGTCTTGGCGGGAGATTTCATATTGGCCAAAGCCTTCAGCGCTCTTACTTCACTAAACAATCTTCGAATATTGGAGATAGTTTCCCAAACAACTGAAAGGTTGAGCGAAGGCGAACTGTTTCAAATGATGCGCATCGGAAAAGTCGATGTTACTGAGCAAGATTATTTGCGGATAATTACAGATAAAACCGCAGTGCTTATGGAGACCGCATGCAGGGGTGGGGCGATCCTTGGCGGGTTGGATTCCCAACGAGAAGATGCTTTAGCCATGTTTGGTTTCAACCTTGGCATTGCATTCCAAATGACGGATGATGTTATCGACTACGAATCAGATACTCGGGTAATGGGTAAAACTCAGGGAAAAGACCTTCAGGAAGGCAAGTTGACTCTGCCGCTGATCTCTGCCCTTAGGAAAGCCGGGACAGCGGAAGTTGCACGAGTAGAGTCAATATTAGGAAACCAACGTTTTGACGAAGCTGATTTTCAATGGATTCGTCATTTCCTCCGAGAAAAAGGTGGAATTCAATATACCTTGGAGAAGAGTCGTTCTTATGTTGAAAAGGCCCAAAAGCAGATGTCTTTGTTCCCTGATTCGGAAGAAAAACAGGCTCTGCTGAAACTGGCCCGAAATATACTTCAACGTACGTATTAATGGTTGGAGGTTTCTACAGATATAGTTGCTTCTGGTGATTAAATGCAGTAAACAGCTTCTTGTGCGCATAGTTGAGCTGCCCGAGTTCTATTGAAACAAGGCCCGAACACCTGTTGCATTCATTCCGTCGAAAACAGAAACTCATGTTACTTGTCATTGCTGTCATACCAGGCATTCACGCAAGCTTGGTCCCGAATTCGCCGACACGCAGTCGGAACCCGGACCTTAACGGAAGCACAAGCGATCAGAGTAGATCGAGGTTTTGATGAACAGAACGGAATTCCACATAATCGCCGCGGCGCTGACACTGGTTCTGCTTGCCGGCTGTCCGGCGCTGTGGACGTCGGAGACGGTTGTAAAGAATTCTGCACCGGAGCAGCTCTTCAAGGAGGGCGAAGAGCTTTTTAAGAAGAAGGACTATTCAGGCGCGATTAATTCATTCGAGCAGCTTAAGTCAGCACATCCTGAATTTGAGAAAACACCAGAAGTCTATCTAAAAATCGCGGACGCGCTGTTCGAAAACGGGGCTTATGACAAGGCCATAATGAGATACCAGACTTTTGCGGAACTTTATCCATTACATAAAGACATCCCAAAGGCTAAGTACCAAATAGCTTTAGCTTATTTCAACCAGATCAAAAATACGGATCTTGATAACTCTATAATTCAAGCGGCCCTGGACTCATTCAAGGCCGTTTCCGAAAATCCCAAGGCCGGCGAGTGGGCGAAAAAGGCAGAGGAAAAACTTAGAGTATGCCGAAAGAAGCTTGCAGAAAAAGAAATATACAAAGCTCAAACCTACATCAGCATGCGTAACTATAGGGCGGCTCGAGTAGCTGCCAAACGAGTGTTGGAGGAGTACCCTAGACTTGGATTTGATACAGAAGCTAATGACTTACTGAAGAAAATAAAAGACAAATAAAGATTGAGGGAATCTGATCTTGTCCGATATCAAAGCAAAATTGATAAATCAGAGCTGATGACCCCAAAGCTCCTGGCACAAGGGAACAAGAGTTCTCTAAGCGCATGGCTGCAGGCAGTTAGGACCTTCTCATTTACCGCCTCCATGGTACCCGTTTTCATAGGAGGAATTCTTGCTTTCTCATTCTCAGGGTCTGTAGCCTGGCACTTGTTTCCTCTGGTAGTCATATGCTCTTTACTCTTCCACTCGGCCACAAACGTCATAAGCGACTATTTTGATTTTTCAAAAGGTGTTGATCGAGATTACACCTTTGGGGGCAGTCGCGTTATCCTTGAGGGTCTACTGTCCCCGAATCAGGTTCTGATCGGAGGGGTGCTCCTGTTCGCGGCTGGGGTAATACTCGGAGTTATCCTCGTGGCTTACCGTGGCTTGCCCATACTGCTCCTGGGGTTCATCGGATTGATCGGCGGTTATTTTTATACCGGAAGACCTGTGGCTTACAAATACGTAGCGCTTGGAGATTTGCTTGTCTTCACACTGATGGGACCTTTGATGGTTATCGGGTCATATTTCGTCCTCACCGGCACGTATGAACGTCGAGTTCTGTGTGTGTCATTGCCGGTTGGATTCCTAGTTACCGCGATTCTCCACGCCAATAATCTTCGAGACATCATTCATGATTCACAGGCGAGAGTGAAAACGGTCGCGAATGTTATTGGGTTAAAGGCCGCCAAGTTCGAGTATTTTGCGCTTGTGGGCGGAGCATATTTGGCTGTCGTGTTAATGGTATTGGCCCAAACACTTCAGCCATTATCGCTAATAGTTTTCCTGAGTTTTCCTCTCGCGCTGAGAACCCTGAAAACCGTATATTCTCACCGAACCTACAAACCCGACGCCATAGCATTTGCTGACGTGCAGACAGCGCAGCTTCATTTGGCATTCGGCATTTTGCTTGGCCTGTCCATGATTCCGGCGGTTTTTTAGTAATGTCCTTGGTTATCTTCTTGGTCGGAATGTCGGGGCTATTCTGGTTTGTAATGTTTTCCCCTTGGATAGCGTCTCCGATCAATTTTTGGTTCCTTATGTTCGTCGCCACCGGATTGTTGGGAGGGTTTGGAATCGCACTCCAGAGAAAAAAGCTTGCCGAGCTGTACTTCTTCAAACCCCAATTTGTCGCCATCGGGACCGTAGCAGGAGCCTCTTTATATGCTATATTCTTTGCGGGTGAAATTCTGTCCACCATGCTTTTCGATTTTGCAGGGGCTGAGATCTCCAAGGTTTATACTACCAGGCAGATGGCGTCTCCCCTTGTGATAGGCGCACTTCTGATGTTCTGGATAGGACCTGCCGAAGAGATCTTTTGGAGGGGATTTGTCCAGCAGGAGTTTGCCGCTAACTACGGTGCAGTATTTGGCTATTTTGTCTCATCGTTGCTGTACGCAGGAATCCACGTATTCGCCCTAAATTTTATGCTTCTCATGGCCTCTTTAATTTGCGGGCTTTTTTGGGGCGCTCTGTTCCTCAAATACAAATCTGTTTGGCCCGGCATTATCTCGCACGCGCTTTGGGATGTGGCTATATTTGTCGTCTTCCCTATGAGCAAAAATTGACACTGAGAACATAGCATCTCATTTCTGAGCGGATTTTTTGCAATTTCTACTTTGAATCCAAGAAGGATCGATCGGGTTCAACTCCATCGGATAGGATTGTTTCGTACCTCTTAACTATAACTTGCCCGAGCAACGCCCCTTTTGGGCGCTCAAGCTCACCGCCGTCTGCGATTATTACTTCTACCTTGCCCTTTCCACGGGCTTTGGAAAAATGCACTGCCAATCCCGCTGCAAAATCCTTATCCTGCCGAGACGCAGGACGCCCTGACTGTGCCGGGAGCAGCACGTGGGCTCCCGGAAAATCCCTTGTGTGGAACCAAAGATCGCCTTTTCGGGCTTTATTGCGAACAAGAAAATCATTACCGCGCGCGCTTCTTCCTACCAACGCCTCTCGTCCGTCAGGTGTTTGGAACTGATAAAGAAGGGGCGACTCCGGCTTTGGTGTGCGATGGCGCGGCCGCGGCGAAGTTTCGATAAGAGCAGCCTTTGGTTTCGGAATCTCAGCATCAATCAGCTCTAATGTTTCAATATCCCGAGCGTCCTGTACGAAATAGAGAAGGTCTTCAAGCGCCCTCTTCTCCTCAGCAGTCCGCTGCAAGCGTTCCTGAACCTTCTTCTCCCCCCTACGTCCTTTGGCTGCCTTCTTGAAAATTCGATCCATATTGGCGACAGGCCCGAGCGCTGGATCCAAAGCAATCATTCGGGGTCCACCGGTCTGCCAATCAGTGACTTCTATGGAAGTCATCCCTCTCTTCATTTTATGCAGGCTTGCCTTTAGAAGCTCACCTTCCTCTTGACGATCCGTGAAATCCTTCAGGCGACGCGCATCCTCTTGGATCTTGGTAGTTCGCCGATCGAGTGCACGGATGCGCGTCTTCAAAGGCGCGGAAAGTTGATTTCTGAACGCTTCGGTCAGAGCTGATTTCAACAATGGTTTGAAGAACGCGTCCGCTGCCGAATTCATTGATGAAAACTTTTCGTCTTTGTCGCTACCCGCGTGCAGCGCCAATCTTCTCCTACCGTTCGGGTCGGCTGTGATACCGGGGTTGTCTCCACTGATAGTGGGCTCTTCTTTTTGAATCCGTCCCCTTCCCTCCCGTTTTGGCGGCAAGGCGTATGCCCGGTTCGGCAACACAGCCCTGAATCCCACTTCTTTCTCCGGTATGTGGTGCAAACATTCCATAATTCTGCTGGTTGCGAGGTCCACGAGAATGATGTTCGAATCGCGTCCCAATAACTCAAGAATCAGCTCTCTCTGGACCCGCGCAGCCTCGGGGCCTTTTTGGGCAGCGATACGAACGACCCGATCATCCGGTTCGAATTCAACCCGAATAATTCGCGATCCTTGAAGATGTGCCCTCAGGAAAGCGCAAAATCGTGGAGGTGATTGTGGATTCGGTATTTTAAGATCCGTAATGTGAATTCGCCCGAGAGCAAGATCGGCGCTGATCATCAGTTTTATCTCGGGACCAGCATGTGCTCGCGTCCGAAGAACGATATCACGGGGAAGAGGCTGATGAATCCGCGTAATGAACCGCCCCGGCAGCAGTTCGTTAAGTTCCTGCGCGATTTTTTGCAGGATAGCCAAATCCATTGAGAATACCATTAATTCTAGCGGGCTATTTTTGACAGGAACCGTCCAAAGCGAGGCAACACAATCTGAACCGCTTTATTCGAGCACAATTCATGACAGCAAAAGCAGGAAATACACTTCTTTCGGTCAATTACCATACGGCCATTCTGTTCACTAATCGCCTGTGGAGGACAGTGCTGACTGCAAATCCCGCATGCCTCGCAAGAAGACAGGTTTATTTCAGGCCTGGTGATAAGATGGTTTTCCAGGAATCTGCGGATTGGGTTCCAGTATGACAGATTCCAAGCCATAGTAGCGGATCTTGGCGGTTTGAAATCTTTGAGAGGAAACCCTGGCAGAACATCACCCTTTAATTCTATTTGATCTTCCCTCGTTGTCCCGACGCCGAGGCGATGCCCAATCACACAGGTGAGGAGAGATTCGATCGGGAATCCTACGAGTCTACATACCACCGAGTCCAGGGCAATAGCGTCTTTAGAAGCAGCGATGATCCCGAGATGCCGTGGTTGGCCGCTATTTGGGCCGTTTCGTTCCATCCCGAGGATGCCGTCCAAGATCGAAACAACAGGCCGGATCTTATCGTAAATCTGCACGAGTACTGTTGCAAATGTGTCAAACTCCCGGCCTGCCCGGAGGTGCCATGCGGCCTTATCCGTGCCGATCACCGTTCCGAAAAGGTTCTTGACCGCAAGCGTCAGCAGCATTTGCGTGTGAGTCTTCAATTTAGGCAAACTGATTACAGCATCAAATTCGAAAACTTCACTGGCTAAATCTATGCGGCGAAAAAGCCGATTCTCCGGGAATTCCACCGGCACCTTCTCTATGAAGGGCACAGCCTCAATATTCATTTTTTTCATGAAGGAGTCATAGCCGGATTTGGAGAGGACACGGCGCAGGTTTCCCAAAGGAGGGCTGTCACCGATGAACGGCTTTGCCCCGGAATCGAGTAATATCGAAGCTACTGCCTCGACAACGGCCGGGTGGGTTACTATAGCTTTCTCTGGACCGGCAGACATCAGCAGATTGGGTTTCAGCAGGATTCGATCACCGTTCTTTATCATGGATTCCAAGTTGCCGAGATCCTCGAAAACCTGCCGAATAACCGGAGCAAGCTTTGCCGGGGAGTAATCGTCGCACCTTCGTACTGTGACTATAGACTGCATTAATCTTGTTTAGCATCTCTTGATCCTCGGGTAAAGTCTCCGTAACGCGCCTTGACGCCGGTGAGCTTGAAGAGGCGGCAGTCACCAAACCTTGGTCTTCCCCCGCGGAAAATCAAGCAAGAAAATCATCGGGCAACGAGCCAGTCCTGCCCGCCATCTGGAAGAGACGCCTCTGGCAGTCTCCTGCTCACTCTGCGTTCTCCTGGGTAAAAATCTTTTTGGATCGGATTTTCCTCTTGATAGTCGATTCTTTTTGTCTATAATAAGTACCAGTCTGGAGTCTCAATAAGAGACCCGGAACTTTGGTACGGTCTTGGAACATACCGCCTGGATCAACTAGACCGGGACGGAAGGACAAGAATAAGTGAATGCTATGGAGCCTTCCTCGCCGGAAGGCTTTTTTATTTGGAAAAGCGTTTATGGAAATCATTAACTCTGTGGCAGAAATGAAGGCGTGGAGCAGGGAACGCGTCGCGGCTGGAAAGAGCATAGGTTTTGTTCCCACCATGGGTTTTTTGCACGAAGGTCACATAAGCCTGATGCGCCGTGCTCGTGCGGAAAATGATTTTCTAGTTGTCAGCATCTTTGTCAACCCTACGCAGTTCGGCCGGAATGAAGATTTCGGAGCGTACCCCCGAGATCCTGAGTCTGATTCTGCAAAATGCGCTGAAGTGGGTACTGACGCGCTCTTTATGCCTGGGCCTGACGGCATTTATGGGCCCAATTATCAGACCTATGTAGACGTTGAAAACGTCTCCGGCCCTCTTTGCGGAGCTTCTAGGCCGGGACATTTTCGAGGAGTTGCCACTGTAGTGCTGAAACTCTTCAATATTATTCTGCCCGCAACGGCTTACTTCGGACAAAAGGATTATCAGCAACTTCAAGTGATTAAGACTATGGTGAGAGATCTCGATCTAGATGTTCAGGTAGTCCCCTGCGCTACTGTGAGAGAAGAAGACGGTCTGGCCATGAGTTCCCGGAACTCCTATTTGTCCGATAACGAGCGGAGGCAAGCTGTATGCCTCAATCAGGCCCTTCTGGAAGCACGACGATTATTTGACGATAACGAAGCAAAGGCGGCCATGTACATCGAAGCGATGACACAAAGAATAGAAAACGAACCCGATGCAAAAATTGATTACATAAACCTGGTGGATCCGGAAACCCTTCAGGACCTGGAAGAGGTCAATCATAGAGCTTTGGCGGTAATGGCAGTTAGAATCGGCAGAACCCGGCTTATAGATAACATAATTTTCGAACGAGAACAACTAAGACAGTAAGTCTTATTGAGCGAACGAGCCACTTTTTCGACAAGATGCACAGTCCCACTCCGTTGGAGGCCACAAATGCTGCGGACAATGATGAAATCCAAAATACATCGAGCTAGAGTAACCGAGGCTTGCATAGACTACGAAGGTTCAATCACCATTGATTCCAGTTTGTTGGAAGCCGCTGATATTATCGAATATGAGCAAGTGCATATTTATAATATCTCAAATGGCGAGAGATTCATAACTTACGTTATCAAGGGTGAAGCCGATTCGGGCGTAATGTGTCTTAACGGCGCAGCGGCGCGGAAGGTTTCCGTTGGTGACCGAATAATCGTTTGTACTTACATTGCAGTTGATGATTCAGAGGCTCGAGGCATCAAAGGTCGCAATGTGCTGGTAGATGAAAGAAACAAAATAACCAAAATAGCCTGAGCAGGCCATGATTGAGAAACTGCTGCCCTTATATTTACTCTCTTTGCGGGTTCAATACCTGACTCGCAAGATCGGAGCGTAAGGTTCTCCGCTCCCTGTGGAAAGTCTATAATCCTTACCTTGTTTCAGCCATATCCGACCGATACTCTTGCCATCCCGCGTAATGTCGAGTGGGGTTTCCGTGTCCGTTAATTTCGAGGTATCTATACCTGCGGAACGGCTATTTTCCCATTTCAGACTGCGTCCGGCCATTTTAATGAATAAAAGAGTCCCGGAAGGACTATTTGTCTTCACATCCATAACCCTAACCACTGCGCCGGCCGGTAATTCGAGCTTGTCTCCGGAATATGCCGCAAAACTCAAACCGCCGGATCCTCTAAGAACCACATACTCCATCTTCGGTTCTGCAACAGCGATATAGGCTTCAGCAAACACCTTGTTATTCAATTTGGCCTGCAACGGGAAAATCGCGGTTGATCCGCGGAGAGTGGCGTACTTGATCTGAAGATCTGAGACTGTGTTGATTTGATGCCCTCTGTCTTCTCCAGTGTATGGACCCTCTGCCTGGAATCCGCGCAAATCAATTTTCATCGCCTTTTCCCGGTCGTGGCTCAGGTTTGTACGTGGGTCAAGGATGTACAACAAATCACCTTTTGTTACAGCCAATTCCTCACCAGGCTCGACGATGAATGTCTTGCCATTCACTCGAACGCAAAAATATTGAACTCGCGGTCTTATAGTAATTTCCGATATGGAATGAGACCGTCGCATTCCAGTTTTCACAGGAATAGTGGCTATAAGGTGTCGGTCCTTTTTCACTTCGATGTAAGTGTCTTCAGCAACGGTGATTTCTCGATCAATGTCGTTGAAGCCTTGAGCCGATCCTTTAATACGAGCGGTCAGCCCGCGAGAATAGTTGGATTCGATTTCGACTATCCTGATGCTGTCTCCTTGGCGCACCTCCAGCACATCGTTACCCTTGACAACGACAGGCGTTGAATCATTGATTGAAACTATTAGGAATTTCAATTTCGGATCTTCCAGGTAAAGCTTTGGGTTTTCCACAACAATCCCTAATTCTTCCAAAAAAGCGTTGATCACCATTGCTTGATAACGGACCCGCATGCGATGATCCGAAATATTTTTAGATGTTTCAATACCAAAAGCAGGTATTCCCACGCGGGTCAAAGCATGAAAAGTCACTGACAAGCGCTGTTCCTTATGAGGGGTATCTTTGGTAAGGGTTCTGTGATTGTTGAATCTGAATTGATGCTCCGGCACTGATATTTGAGTATTCACCTTCTCGAGGACCCGTTCAACTATGCTACCCAAGTTGAGCACAGCGCCGTCCGCGCGGGTATGCTCTTCCGCATCAGCTATTATAGATTGACCGAAGCGCATCGGGTTGCGCATGGTGGATTTCCACACAGGGGGAAAAAAACCCGACCCGTCATGCAGATTGAGAAAAAAGTCGCTTTCGTTCATCAACTCCTTAATTACACCTACGACAGAAGCGTCGCGGTCCGAAGCCATGACGCGACCTGCGAATTTTCGATTCATGTCACCACTGAGCCCCCGGCTATTGCCCACTATGGAAGAAAAATTCGCTCGCGGGACTACGATCATATTGCCTTTTTTTAATGAGATATCCGCATACAAATCCGCTGCCAGATAGCCACCAGGCTCATCCCCTTGTATTCCCCCCAGCAATAGCAGCGTAGGTCCGGGAATTTCTCCATTAATAAAATGGACTTCCAGCTCCGCCTCGGTGCCTTTAAAATAAATTCGACTGGAGTTCTTGGCCTCAACCTGAATAGATAAGAGAAGGATTAGAAACAAGGAAAGCAATAAGAACGCACGATAGTTTCCGTGGCGAAGAAAGCTATACATGCTGACACATGACTGCCCGACTTTTTCCCGACCAATTGTCGAGGTATTCCTGGGCTTTAAGTCCACTTTTTATGACTCAGTCGATGACGACAAACCATATAAAACCAATAAACGCTTCTGAAATTCTTCGATCCGAGATGCTACAACGCTCGTCTTTTTTCCACTCCCTGTCGCGATCGCTCCTCTACAGCGCTTTTGGAGGGGGCGATTTTAATTTCCCGCCGATCAAAACCACGTTGAAAAACAATCTTCCCATTTTCCGAATACAAAATTATCGAGACTCGCGCCAGCGATGATCCTGTTCGAGGGTCCGCATACGGGAGTTCGACACGCTGGTTGTATTTAAATGATAAAGTCTCACCATCACGATAATCAGCCGGTAAATCTCCATCCCCCAATCGTGTCTGCTTCGGATAAGCCCAGATGGAATTTTCGCCCCGCTGATCAGTCATTTCCACGAAAACGAAAAGGTATCCCGAAAAACGGATCTCTGGAGCGTCTTTAATCAGTCGAAAGCTTACTGTTCCACTGCTGCGATTTTTTGGCGCAGCAACAACTTCTTGCGCATCAAAGTTGATAAGGGCTTGTCCGCCGGGATTACGAGCCGTTTGCGTCGAGGATCCGCCCACCGGCTCCGATTGATCTGATCTAGCTGCTACTCGTGGTTGCGCGACGGCCTGGGTTCCCGGAGCTTGTTCTTCGTCATCATCCCCCGCCGGAGCGCGAACCTCAGGTTTTGAGGAATCTTGCAATGACATCAGCGGACTTTCCGTCTCGGAGGGTTGCTCCGCCTTTGGCGTGGACCTGTTGGTCTGATGCGCGGGCTGTCTTTGCCCTATCGCTGCCAACGTAGGCGTTTCACGCATTTCCTTCAGCCGCTTTTCTTGAACACTAAGTGCAAGGTCCTTTTGCCTCAGTTCCTCCTTAAGAGCTTCCATTTTTTCAGACGAATCCGATCCAGCTGTAGTGGAGCCGTCGTTTACGCGAATGAAGGGACTTAACGAAAATACAGAGAGCACTACAAGAACCACCAACGCGATACCGGTAAGTATAGCTACGCGCATCCTGAAGGGCGTCAGGTCTATCTGCCGTGAATTTCCTGAAGCGCTAATGATGACTAGGGAGTGACCAGCCTTATTACGAGGCTTCGGAACCGGGATTGGAGGAAGGCCTTTATAGGGGAGACCATCTTTCCTCGATGATCCGGAAACCTTGCCCCTTCTCGCCAGCCAGGACCATAGTTTTCCAACCTTTATCACGATATTCGTCTCCCTGGAACGACTGCAAGAACTTCACCAGCCAGGTCCCGTCCGACTTCTTGATTTCCACTCGGTCTAGTTCCACCTGGATGATTCCGTACTTGCGGAAGAAATTTTGTTTTGACTTTAGGAACATCTTGTAATCCATTCTTCCGTCCTTGAAATCTGGATGATACATTTTGATGAACCTGTCAAGATCCTTTTGCACCCAGGCGCGTTTCCACCTGTTGAGAAAATCCAAAATTTCTTTCCTTTCGCCCGAGGACATGCCTGATTGATTTAGGTCTGTATTCGACTTCGTTCGGTTAGGTTCGGAATTCGTCATGATCGGTTCGGTCGCCGCTTCGGGATGCCGCTGTTCCAAGGCCCCCACAACCGCAACTCCCACTCCGGCGCTGGGACCGACCTCCTGCGGTGGCACAAGGTTCGAACCCGCCGCATCGGCCCAATCCGTATTGGTCCGCATGAACTTGTCGGCTGTTTTGCGCACCTCCAGTGAAGGTATTTGGCCGTACGCGGGCATCAACCGAGCAACAATTAATCTTTCCTGCTGCTTGTCCGCGGCGTACTTCTCATTAATATCCAGATGCGGGCTATCCGATTCCGGCGAAGTGGACGCGGGCAGTTTTTCAAGTACAACTCCTCTTGACGGTGCAGAAGGCCGAGGCGTTTCTGTTTCTCCGTACGCGGATTGGTCCGGTTCGTCAGTGGAAACCAGACGAATGCGAAAATTGCTTTTCTCGTCAACGCCGGATTTTGAATCATCATTATTCGTCCTGGCAAGAAGAGTTCGGGCTGGAAAAACATCATCCACTGGCTGATGGTAATCCTCAGCATAAACCCTGAACTTTCCGCCCGCGTCAGTCAGGTACAATATTTTTACACCGGTGCTACGGAAAGAATCCGAAGTGTACAATTGAGTGAAGATAGCTGTTATCAAGCCATTTTGGCGGTAAAGATAAATATTCCCAAGCTTCACTCGAATTGACTTATAACGCTGATTCAGCTTTCGCTTTTTTTCTTTCCAGGCAGCAAAATCAAACCAGCCGCTTTGAAAGTTATTAGAATAATATCCCATGAAAGCGTCGACATCCCGAGATCCCCACGCGGAGCGCCATGACTCGATAAAATCCCGGATTTTTCGCTCGTTCTCCAAGATAGTCGATCGCGGTGCCATTATTGTTTTATCCACTACAATCAGTGGAGTGCTCTGCAGCCTGATAAATCGTGAAACCTTTGTAAGATCCTGGTTTTCCAGAGCGATACAACCTTCAGAATCAGGCTTGCCGTTCAGTGGCTTATCGCGTCCATGAAGCCATATCCCGTCCCCACTCTTGCCGTGACGTCGATCCACGAAATTCGGATAGTCCGTAGTAAATGCCCATAAACCATATTTTGCAGGGAGTGACCGTCCGTCTATAACGGAACAGAAGAAATAAACTCCTTCCGGCGTTTTCATATCACCGCGGACCCATTTATCGCCGTCGTTTTCTCCTGTAGAACATTTATAGGATTCAACAATAGACGGCTGCCCATTTCGAACTTCCCAGACGCTCAACCTCTGCTGAGACTTGTCCACAACCAGAGCGTGAAAAGTCCCTTCGACCATCCAGTTCATGAGCGCTTGCGGATACAAGGTCTCTTCCGCATGGGCGTCCGGCGCAGGCACAGTGATGAGGACCCAGGTTATAAGCAAAAGTAAGCCGGCGCTGAGGCAATCTCGCCGAACAGGGAATTTGTAAAGTTTGAGAGCCAACATACGCTTTTCTTTACAAGTACTTGGGCTAAAAGTCAAGATGTTTTACATTAACTATTTGATACATAGTATTGAAACTCTTACCCAAATATTCTCTTAAACGATTCGTCTACCCATCTTAGCGCATAGTCCAGGTTGAATACCGATTCGATTTCGCTGGAATCCAGATGCTGCATGATCTCACCGTCATGGATGATAGCTGATTTGAACTCCGTTCCCTCTTCCCACGCTTTCATCGCGGCTCGCTGGACGATTGCGTACGCCTCCTCTCTTGTGAGGCCCCGATCTACCAGGCGGATTAGTATGGCCTCCGAAAAAATAAGCCCCCCGGTAAGCGATAGATTTTTCATCATCTGATCTTCATATATTTTCATGTTCCTTATGACATCGGTTAAACGATGCAACATGAAATCCGCGAGAATAGTGGCGTCCGGTGCTATGATCCGTTCGACCGAAGAATGCGAAATGTCTCTTTCATGCCATAGAGCAACATTTTCCATAGCGGACATCGCGTACCCGCGCAGTAACCTAGCGAGACCCGCGAGATTTTCTGTCAGGACAGGGTTCCGCTTGTGCGGCATAGCTGACGAACCCTTCTGTCCTTTATGAAAGAATTCTTCCAGCTCCCCGACTTCAGTTCGCTGTAAGTGCCTTATTTCAAGGGCAATTTTTTCGATACTCGATCCCATCAAGGCCAGAGCGGTGAAGTACGCCGCGTGGCGGTCGCGCTGGATTACCTGGTTGGAAACAGGCGCGGCCTTCAGGCCCAATCTAGCCAATACAACTTCTTCCATTGCGGGATCCAGATGGGCATAGGTGCCGACCGCGCCTGACACCTTTCCCACCGCAATTGTTTCCAGCGCGGCATCCCACCGAACCAAATGGCGCGACATCTCAGCATAATAAATCGCCAACTTAAGCCCGAAAGTGATCGGTTCGGCATGTATTCCGTGAGACCGGCCCACCATCGGTGTCCGTCTATGCTCCAACGCCCGAACCTTGAGGGCATCCAGAAGATCCACAATGCCTTGGCGGATAACTAGTCCGGCTTCCTTGAGGAGTAGAGAAAGGGCGGTGTCAACCACATCATATGAGGTAAGCCCCCTGTGGATATAACGAGAATCCTCCCCAACGTATTCCGCAACGCATGTGGTGAAAGCAATTACGTCGTGCCGAGTGACATTCTCAATCTCATCAATGCGTTTCGGATCAAAAGCAGCCCGAGACCGGATCCTTTCCACGCTCGCCTGGGGGATAATTCCTCGTTCCGCCCACGCTTCGCATACGGCAAGTTCAATATCCAGCCACTTCCGATAGCGGTTTTCCGGTTCCCAAATTTTTGCCATTGCTTCACGCGTGTAACGCGGTATCAATCCCGTATCCTTTCCGCGGCACTGTTAAAGCAGTACGGCAACTCCTGAATTCCGGTCTCCCTGCTCGCCCCGTAGCCGAAACCAGATCTGATTCCCATAAACGTGCCAGCCCCCGACTCCCGTGGTAAAAACGAGACCTTGCTGCTGAACAGATCACCTTACAATATATATAAACCAGTTTGCTGCTCGTGATACTTCGAGAATGTGAGCTTATCACAACCAAAGGGAATGTTGCAAATCCAAACTGATAATGAACAGGATCCCAGATATGAATAGCTCAGTTGCGTACTGAAAATATTCAGTTCACCCGATTTTTTTTGAAACACGTTCGGCGCTGAAACATCTAATTAGAGAGAATACGATCGCAGCGGCTCATGAGGAAATGGAGGGTTTCACTTATGGCAACGTCCAGTAAAGCTGAAAGAATTGTTAAAGACATGGAGCGGGATGCACCTTATATGTATGAAGGGCTGTACGGCAATTTTTTGCGTAATTATATGGAATTCGACAAATCAAGATGGACATCTGACCTTTCCAGGTATCTGACTCATGCAAACCAGGAGTGGGAAGACGTGGGCTATGAAATAGCCTTGGTACTGTGGGAAAGATTTGAAAAACGAATTTCCTGCTGAGGAAAACGGAGTGATAGCAAGTTAAGAAACACTAAGGAACTATGTGACAGAAAGCCGGGCACGTAAACTGTGCCCGGCTTTCGTTTAAAATCTGAGATCAAGCCCTCCTGAGTTTCAAACCTTCGGTTCAGTGGAAGTGCTCTCTTCCGTTGCAACAGGCGCAGGAATATAGTTCGGTTGCACCGGATATTTCAGATTTCTGCCTGCCGATTTGGCCCATGTTATGGCGATAGTGCGATAGCCGAGGTGCGCAAATTTTGAAAATGGCAGATAAAGCAAAAGCGTCAGGACGAACATAAGATGAATCGTGTACAGGATGTATGTTCCACCGACTGCCCCGGACCACCGTGCCAGCTCTGTAAGAAGACCCGTTGCTCCCGTTCCGAAAATAGTAAACAGAAAGAACCAATCGAAATAAGAACTTGTTCCGGCTTGATCAGGCGCGGTTAATCTGCGAACCAGCATGATTGCTAATCCCAAAACGAAAGCCACGGCGCTGACGTTACCGAGGACCTTGATGGGAAACGTCCCAGGCCCTCCGCGAGACGGTGGGTCAATGTGAAGAATATCTATATTAAAAGCAACAATGGCTGTCGTCACAAATAGACCGATCATTCCCCAAAAAACGAGAAGATGCGATGCGTAGCGAATATTGTTAGCTTCGCATTCTTTGAATGTAGTGTGAGGCAAAATCTCCGAGAGCCCTTCAATGAGACTGGGTATAAAAGGTTTCCGGCTGGTGCTTACTTCAATCACGCTGCTGGATTGCAATCTTTCCCAATATTTCCGAAGACTCAGTACCAGCGAGATTACCGCAAAAATCAGCGCCAGGGTAAAAACTACCTGAATGTATACGTAATCAATGAAGTGTCCGTAGTGGATCGGCTTGGGAAAACTGAATCCACTATTGAGATAAACCAGCGCAAGTACGATTATAATCGGAATCGCTACAGCGACAATCATAAGAGCGGGGGTTCCGACGAGCTTGGCCAAAAACGAAGGCCATGAATACTGCTGGATGAGCATTTTACGAACAGCCTTCATGACATCTGCAGGGTACGCGCCTCGGGGACACTGTGTCGAGCAATCATTGCATTGATGACAAAGCCATACATCCGGATCATTCAAGAGCCGATCTTTCATGCCCCACTGAGCCCAGATCATCTCTTTGCGCGGGTACGGATTATTATCCGGAGCAATACGGCATGCAACGGAGCATGTGGCGCATTGGTAGCACTTCTTAAGATCCCCTCCGCCGGCGTCTATAAGATCTTTGGCAAACCGAAGATCAGGTTCCGCAACGAATTCGTTCGCCATGAGTAAGCCTCCTTAAAAACCTTTGTAGGGGTTTGGTTCGAATTCAGCGAGCTTCTCCATAAACTCGTCCACTATTTTCGGGATCCTTGAGTATTCATCTATAGCTAATTGCTCAACTCGGATGCGTTCCGGTTCAAGTACCAATCGCTGGAGAGTTTCCGATATTTTGCCCATACGGTATTCCGCGAGTTCGCTTCCTTTCACAAAATGGCATTGATAATCATCACCGTATTTGCATCCGATTAACAGAATGCCGTCTATGCCTTTCGACAGGGCATCGGCTATCCAGACCATGTTAATGTTTCCCAGGCACCTGAGTGGGATAAATCTCACAAACGAACTGTAATGATATCTATTGATTCCGGCCATGTCTATAGCGGGATAGGCATCATTTTCACAAATAAATGCCACTACCCGCGGCTTTTCGTCATATGCGTCGGGAACATTGATGGATTTAACCATGGAACCTATCATTTCCACAGAATGGTCCCTGAATGAGATAATGCGCTCCGGACATGAACCCATGCATATGGCGCATCTCCGGCAGCGGGTCGGATTAGGCAGCGGTGTTCCGTCCGGTTTTTCATCATAAGCCCCAAACGGACACTCTTCCGTGCATCGCTTACACTGGGTGCACCTCTGGGTGAAAATCTCCGGGAAGGACTCATCGCCTGCCCTTGGATGAACCGCTTTGCCCTGAGCAACCAACTCCACACATTGAATCGCCTTCAATACCGCTCCGGTAGCATCCGTCTCGCAGCTCATCAAATCCAGAGGAAGCCTGACACACCCTGCAGCATAGATCCCCGTCCGCTGTGTCTCATAAGGGAAACATATGAAATGGGAGTCGTTGAACCCGTAAGGATTCTGCGGCAAGAAAGGTCCTTGTCGATACTTCAGATTCAGAATTGCGGCATCTTTCGTGGTGGGGATCATCCCTGTGGACAACACCACCATGTCTGCATTGATCCGCAACTTCTCCCCCAGCAAAGTATCCTTAAGCTCAATATTAAGACCGGAAGAGCCATTGGTGACGCTCAGAGGCGTCCCCTTCGACAAAAAAACACCTGGATCATCCTGCATTGCCTGATAGAATATCTCGTACTGACCAGGAGTCCTCATATTCTCATAGAAAATGTAAGCTTTTCCCTCCGGGTTGGCTTTTCGCACGTACTGGGCCTGCTTCAGAGTTACCAAGGAAGTTATTGACGAACAATAAAGCAACGGATGCTCATCTTCCGGGCTTATTGCGTCAATAAAAGCAACGGAGCTGACTACTTTCCCGTCGGAGGGCCTCTTGATGGTGCCCTGAGCGGCCAATTCTTCCATTTGGACATTAGTAATAACGTCGGGATATTTCCCGTATCCTAAATGTTCACATCCGGTTGGCTCCTCCGGCCGCCATCCTGAAGCAAGAATCACAGCGCCTACCCGAAAAGCTTCATGAGGAAAGTCTTTGGGCTCTTCAACCTCTTCGGCCGTAGCTTCGGGCTGTGCCTCGGAGGCAGCTGCGGGTTTTTTTTCTTCCTCGCCCGTGGCTTCTCTGGCCAACTTGGCAGCGAGCCATTCGTTCTGCTCTTTGATGAGCTTCTCATTCCACGGCCCGTCAGGCCTTACGATCACGTCAAACATCCCAGGCGCGCCGGAAATACTGTAGACTCTATGGCCGGTAAAAACTTTTATCTTGTCGCTCCTATTTACCGCTGAAATCATTTCCTGCGCCGGTGAATCAACAGCTTCCGTGTATGGCGGCTTGCCATTGAATACCTTATGGAATTTGTTCGCCCACCCGCCTAGTTGAGGTTCCTTTTCTACCAGATATACCTGTGATCCAGCTTTAGCAGCTTCGAAAGCTGCTGTCAGGCCAGTGACACCACCGCCGATAATCAGAATGCTCTTATCGACAGGGTCCATGAACGGAGGCCGATCCTCGTATTTGCTGGTTTTTGTTATTACCATTCTCATATAATCTTCGGCCAGCATCTGCGTATCTTCATCGTTTGCAGGATGGCTCCAAATGACATGCTCCCGAAGATTAATGCGTTCGGTGATTATGCCGTCGAACTTAAAATCCTGTTGGAATACCCTAGCAGAAGGCCCTGCAATGATTACGGCAGTCAATTGCTGATCCGCTATATCACCCTTGATTTCAGCCAATTTATCTGCGGTGTTCCAGTAGGCGCCTGCCTTGCAAACAGGAACATTGAATTCATCGTTGGCCACAGCGGAAAGGGCTTCCACGTCAAGGGATTCGCCAATGCCATATCCTGTATCAATATAAACTCCGATTCTATGTTCCATGGCTTACCTCCCTACCGTGTCCTGAAGCGCTTTCAATGCGGCTCCTGTAGCATCCTGCAAGCAGGTGCCGACATCCATCGGTCTCTTTGAAACCCCCGCTGCATGTATACCTTCGTCTGACACCACGAATCCGAATTCGTCGTAAGATACTCCCGGAGCTGGAATCTTTTCGATACTGGTGTTCGGTTGCATGCCGGTTGCAAGGACGGCCATGTCAAAGGTTCTTCGTATCTTGTTGCCTGATAGTATATCCTCCCCTTCCAAAATCACGTCCTTGGTCGCCGGATCCTCAGTTATATTCACGATCTTGCCTTTTGTCAGAATGATGTTCTCGTCCTTCGTGACCCTGTCGTAGAAGAACTCGAATCTGCCGTACGCTCTCAAATCTATATAGAAAATCTGAGCCCGAGAATCGGGATTGTAGTCTCTTAAATAGGTGGCCTGTTTCAACGAGGCCAAGCAGCAAATTGATGAACAGTATGGAAGATGATTTCTGTCTCTCGACCCGGCACATTGCACAAAGGCCAGGTTGTTAACCTTTTTTCCATCCGACGGCCGAACTATTGCTCCTTTGGTAGGCCCATTGGCAGCGGCCAGCCGTTCCATCATGACATTTGTTATCACGTTCGCGAAACGTCCGAAGCCTAGTTTGTCGAGTTTAGCGGCGTCATACGGCTTCCAACCCGTGGCCCAAACAATAGAATTCGCCTGGACCTCAAACGTTTGATTTTTTGCATTAAGATCTATATCTATTCCCTTGGACTTGCATGAATCTACGAACGTATTGAATTCACCTGAACCGTCAATTCGTTTCAGCGCCTCTCTATCGGCTACGAGATTCATCGGGTAGGCCATTTCATAAGGGAGGCGGACCGCTTTAACACTGTCCATGCCGTAATTGAAATCATTAGGAATCTCTACCGGGCAATCCTCAACGCATTTACTTGTCGCTGATTGATCCGAGACATATCTTGGAGACACTTTTACAGTCGCTGAATAATTACCTTTGCCGCCGGCAATATTCTCCACCTCTGCCGAGGTGTACACCTTAATATTGGGATTTCCTCGGATCCGTCTAAAATTTATTTCTAATCCGCATGTGGGAGGACAAAGCTTGGGAAAGTATCTATGCAATCTGGCCACACGACCTCCCAAGTATGGGAGTTTCTCCACCAGTATAACTTTGCAGCCTGCCTCCGCGGCTTCCACCGCGGCAGTAATCCCACTAATGCCGCCTCCAACCACGAGTACGGTCTTTTCACCAGCCATGTTTGCCTCCCTGAAACGGAGATGAGAGGGTACGGTGCCCCCTCCATCCCTCTTGATCGTTCTCTAATAGAACTCCGGGTGCAGGCAAAGGCACCCGGAGCGTTTCGAGATCAGTTATGGTTAGTTGACTATTGAAATGACAGGAACCTTCTTGAATTCCCATTTGCCGTTCTTGAACGTGCAATTGACGAAAACCTTCCAGTTCGCCTCATCCAGGTTGGGCTTGTCGCTGCGGAAGTAATATCCCGGCCAACGGGTCTCTTCGCGGAAGAGAATTGTTCGAGCGTGAGCTTCCGCCTGCCACAGTCTCTGGATATTTTCATGGCATCTCAGCAGATCGTGCAGATCGGCCGCAGCCAGTTTCTCGGAATCTTCCTTCAAATATCCCAGAAGCTCCAGAGCCCTTTCAAGCTTCTTATCGTTCGTTTTGAAACCTGAGGTCACGCCGCCGACATACTCATCCATGATTTTCTGCAAGCGGAACATGAACATCTTGGGCCGGCAGAATTCCGGATTGATCTCAGGATCGCTGGATTTCGCCGCATGCTCTGCAAATATGTCGAGAGGCTTCAGGATCTGAGCCTTTAGCTCATTCACCTTACCGGCATCGACATTGGGCTGAGTGTTATTATCCAGCACGAACCGCACCATGGACTTACCGGCAGCACGCCCTTCGGCATGGGAACCGGTCGAGAACTTATGGCTGGAAGCGCCGGATGCGTCGCCTGCACAGAACAGGCCTTTCACTGTGGACATATATTCATAGCCCCAGAAGTACTCTTTCGGAGCGAGGTCTTTGGGTCCGCTCACCCAGGCGCCGGATGCGCCGGAGTGAGATCCGATGAAGTACGGCTCGGAGGCCGCTATTTCTGAGGACTTCTCCTCAGGCTGCACGTTAGTGCCGGCCCAAAGAATTGCCTGCGAAATCGTCATGTCGAGGAAGTCTTCCCAGGCTTCTGAATCGAGTTCCTTCATCTTCTTCTTGAACTCTTTGGGGTCGTCCTTGAACTGTTCGGCTATCTTCTGAATGGCCTCCTCGGTTCTCATGTAGATCGGTCCCAGGCCAGCGAACTCGTCGAGCATTCCCAGCCAGTTACGCAGGTTGGCGGGAATGGGCTTGACAGCTCCGTAGGAGCCCCACTTCCCAAGCTCGTCCTTGTGCTCGACCATGTACTCGCCGCCGTAGGCGTTGGTCGCACGAGATTTGAACAGGAGGAACCACGCGCCGACCGGCCCGTAACCATCCTTGAAACGAACAGGGATGAAACGGACTTCCTGGCAGGTCTGCTCTGCGCCGGCCAATAGGGTGAAAGCCAAGCTTGAGCCTGTGTTCCAGGGTGGATACCATGCACGGCCAAGACCTTCACCTACGCTCCTGGGCTTAAACACGTGGACAGCTCCGCCCATGGCCGCCAATACTGCTTTGGCTTTAAATACATAAAACTTGTCTTCACGGGTGCTGAAACCAACAGCGCCGGCGATGCGATCACCATCCATAAGCGGATAAGTGATGAAAATGCGCTCGAAATACTCGCCGCCATTTTGAGCAAGCGCGTTCTTCGCGGCCTCGGCGATCACCACCTTGTAGGACTCACCGTTGATCATGAGCTGCCAACGACCCTCATGAACGTACTTACCCTGCGCATCCTTCCAGATAGGGAGACCCCACTTTTCGAACAGATGCACAGTCGAGTCCACGTGACGAGCAATGTCATAGACCAGATCCTCACGGGTGATCCCCATAAGGTCATTGCGGACGTAACGCACATAGTCTTCACAGGTGTTGTCTCCGCTGTTCAGGTCTACATACTGGTTGAGGGCCGACAGGCCCATTGCCACTGCGCCGGAACGATCCATGGCCGCTTTGTCCACCAAAGTGACCTTCAGACCGTTCTTCTTGGCCCAGTAAGAGGCCTCGACAGCGGCGCCACAAGCAGCCATACCTCCGCCGCATATAAGAATATCAGTGGTGACTTCTACAGTCTCAAAATTCGCCATATTTATACCTCCCAAAAATTACTTCTTTAATGTCGGGAGCTCTTTTAGCCTCAAGGCCTCGGGCTCGTTGTAAAGGCACTGGCTGACCAGATCCGTCGTGACCTCGCCATAACCGCCATCAGGTTTGGCAGTACCTTCCGGAGTCGTCCGAATCGGGAACTTGAAACGCTTTACCATTCCGTTGCGGAACTTAACGGTCCACATGATGTCTTCGGAACCCCGAAGCGGTACGACTGACGCGCCCATGGGAACGAAGTCCGCGTAACCCCTTACGTCAATTGCCTGCTGAGGGCAGATTTTAACACAATTATAGCACTCCCAGCATAGTTCCGGCTCTCTGTTCCAGGCTTTCATTTTTTCTTTGTCAAGGGCCATTAGATCGTTCGGGCAGATGTACAGGCAAGCAGTCTTGTCCTGACCCTTGCATCCATCACATTTTTCCATAATAACGAAGCTTGGCATGAACTAACCTCCTAGGTTTAGTTAGGCTTTTGAGTTAATTGTCTGTTTCCCTTCCGGGTTTGTGGTTTAAGGCCTTATTGCCAGAGACTCTCCTTTCTATATATAGTCGTTGCGTCCTATGATCGCGTGGATGGCGGCACAAACACGTGTTCTCAGAATGGTTATGTCTGAGTACCACACTGATCCTCACCCCAGCCACCGGAACTAAGCTCTGGCGAGCTCACGGTCAAGAACCGCAATCGTTTGCCGAGTCTGATAAACTCCGGCTGCTCCCGACCAGAACAGGTATTCACTGGCTCTTGAGATTTTAGAACGGGTATGGGCCATTCCTGCGGACCGACCACATACTGCACAGGAAGTTCTAATTAAATCAAATTTGTTAGGGGAGTGTCAAGAACATTTTGACATATAAATCGGGCTTTTTTGTTCACGAAATTAGGGGCCGCCGGACTTGTCAGTCACATGTTTACATGTTAACATAGAAAATTACGTAAAGGAGCTTGAATCCATGATTAATCCTTTAAGAAACGATCCGTGCCCATGCGGAAGCGGACTTAAATATAAAAAATGTTGCTTGAAAAAAGCCCCGCAAAGTCAAAATTTCAACCCTGAGTCGGATGGAATTCGAGCCCAAGCTTTCAAGGAAATGTCTCAAGAAAATTTTGAAGAAGCTATTCGCCTTTTTCAATCGTGCCTGGAATTTTCATCTGAACCTTATCAAATTCTCGAAGCTATTGCAGCTTGCCATGATGGTTTGGAAAATTATTCGTCGGCAATGGAATATTATACTAAAGCGCTTGAAAATTCACCGATATCTTCTCACAGGGAATTGCACTACCGCCTTGGAGTAGCCGCCGGTTGTGCAGAACAATTCGACCAAGCGCTTCCTGCATTTAATAAATGTCTTGAATATCAATCTGCTGAGGCCATTAAAAATAATTTACTTGGAATCTTGATAATAATAGGCGATATCCGCAACGGAAAAATCGACCCTGGCTTTTTCAGAGTTCGCGTGCAACTGCAACGAGCTTTTTCCGACATGGAAGCTGAAAACTATGCGGCGGCTGCTGTACGTTTGGAGAAACTTGCTGCGATAGATCCGGAGGATTCGACGATTTTTTATAATCTCGGTGTCGCTTACACATTTCTGAAGAAGGAGGAAGAAGCTTTAACTCAGTTCCAGAAATCGGTGGATCTCAATCCGAATTATGCCCAAGCTTGGTACAACCTCGGCCAGATATCTCTCATAAAGAAGCGTGATGTGTCTTATGCACTGCACTGTTTCGAGCGTGCAACTTTGGCTCGGCCAGATTATACAAGCGCTCATCATCAACTTGGTATCGTATTCGAATTGCTAGGAGACAAAGCAAGGGCCCTGTCCAGTTGGAAGGCCACCCTGGAACTCGATCCTGAAAATAAGGCGGCAAAAGAAAATATACGCCGCCTGGAGGCGGTTCAAACAGAAGGCGCCTCAGCGCAAATCAATTGAAAGGAATCTAGATGAAAATAAGTGAACCGGCGAGTCGCTGCGATCGGCGAATTATGACCTGGGATAATACTTTCAATTTTTCCTGCCGGCCCGGAATTGATTGTTTCAACTCCTGTTGTCGAGATGTGACTATCTTTTTGAACCCTCTCGATGTAGTCAGATTGAGAAAAGCCCTGGATATCCCATCGACAGCCTTTCTGCACAAATTTACCGACATGGTAATATCGCCAGTGAGTGGGTTACCTGCCGTGGTCCTCAAAATGGGCGCCGACGAGCAGAAAAAATGTCCATTTGTTACTGAGAAAGGCTGCGATGTATACGAAAATCGGCCATATTCGTGTCGACTCTACCCCCTGGATACCGAGCAAGGAGTCGAGTACTCCTTTATCGTGCAGCCGGATAAATGTCACGGCCTTAATGAAACTGACGAATGGACTATCGAACGCTGGAGAAAAGAGCAAGGTCTTTACGCCTACGATGATCTCGATCATAATCTCAAAGATGTCATGTGCGCGGACGAAGTATGGGAGCAAAAGATTCAAGATTCGCGGATGCAGGACATGTTTATGATGGCAATTTACGATGTAGACCGTTTTCGCGAATTCGTATTTGAAAGTTCCTTCCTAACAAAATTCCATGTTGATGATGATATACTGGAAAAGATTCGCGAGGACGATGTTGCGCTTCTTTATTTTGCGGGGCAATGGCTTCGTTTTGCGTTTTTCGGGAAGAAGGGATTCTTGAAAATCGACCGGGATTATCTCGACCACAAGAAACAGGTAGTTCTCGGCGGAAAAAGGTAGAGGTCATGAAAGGCTTTATATTTAAAGTTGTAATAATTCTGTTCAGTTCGTTCTTATGGCTCTCGTTGGCTGCGGCAGATTCCGTTGATGAGCATCTCAAGAATTTGAAGAGTGAAGACCCGGAAATCAGGGCCAAGGCTGCCTACGAACTGGGATGTGGCTGAAACAAGCCTGCGAGGGCGGTTCCGCCTCTCATCGAAGCTCTTAAAGATAAAAACTCGAAGGTCAGGAAAAATGCAGTCGAGTCATTAGGTTTTTTCCCTCGAGAAAGCACGGATACAATTCCGGGGTTGTTAGGACGTCTTGAGGATAATGATGTGGAAGTGCGCCGTGCGGCCATTCTGGCCTTGGGCAATCTCGGAAAAGGCAATACTAAAGTGGAAGAGGCTCTGACAAAATTCACTCAGGATACAGACCCTATCACCAGACTTGATGCTGTCGTTGCGATGGCGGAATTAGGAAAAATGGATTCGTCTGTTATCCCTACTCTGATGATTGCACTGGGGAATGAGAAGGAAACCACAGTTAGAGCTGCTACAAAAGTCCTTCGCTCAGTAGGCGAAGAAAAACCACAAGATGTGCTGCCGGGTTTGTTGGAAATTTTGGATAAAAAACAGCAACCTGCGGCTGTGAACTCAATTAGGGTTCTGCGAGGCATGAAATCCCAGGCGGTCGAGGCGCTCCCTCGTATCGCCGCGCTGTACCCGAACGTCAACGGCCAAGACAAAAGGGAAATACTGGATGCTCTTACAGGCATTGATGCCCAAGGAGATGTTGCGATACCGGTGCTGGTGGAAGCATTGAAAGAGCCTGCCGCTCCCGATCGAAGAGAAGCTCTTCTGGGACTGTTGAAATTTCGCACCAAGTCAAATCTCTTCATGGATTCGTTAATAGAAGAGCTCAAAGATACTGATCTGGAAAACAGGTTATTTGTAATAAACATTATCAGAGGACTTGGTCCACAAGCAGAAAAGGCTATCCCCGCCATGAAAGCACTTACGGAAGATAACGAACCGCAGGTGCGCAGCGCGGCCGTTAATTCTCTCGCAGGGTTTGGGGCATTGCCGGGAGTAATCCAGACTATCGGAAAGCTCGTCAAAGATCCCGATCTTCGCGTCAGAATGACTTCGATTGGGGTTCTAAGGCGCCTGGGTCAAGCAAAGCCGGAGTTGGTGGTTCCGATTCTACAGAGCGCCCTCGAATCGGAAAATCAGGAGGCAGCGAAGCGATCTATTATGGGAGCACTGGATATGCTCAATAAAGTCTCGTCAGCCCCTGCTACGCCGCAATCAGTAAAACAGCAGAATCATAACTGATGAAAAGGATCTTGTCCCACAGGACAATAGGCGTTTTGCAACCTAAGACTAAATCTCTGAATTTCCAATGAGTTGTAGGTGTAATTTTCAGAACAAATAATTCTGTGTTTCCGAAAATTCCGCAACCTTCGTAGAGGGAATTTCAGACCAAGTGCGGCCATCCAGTTCTCTGCCCGCCTTCTTCTTGTTCGTGCCTCCCCATTGTTTGAAAAAGAAAGGTACGTGTGCCTCAATGCATTGATCGCGGATGTCTCTCACCCATTCACTATTCATTGGGCGGGCCTTCGGCCCCGATTCGCCTCCGACTATCACCCAATCTATACCGGCCAAGTTCAGGTCAGCGATGGGCGTGAGCAGGGGCTCCAGGGATAGGAACTTGGTCTTCGCACCAGAGCCACGCAAGTGCTCAATGCGGACTGTATAATCTAAGTGCTCAACCGTTACTCCCATCCACACGTTATCAGGCCATGGCAAAGCTGAACTAAGATCCAATAACCGCTGCGATCTCTTAGTGAGAACCTGAAAAGTATGATGGCTAGCACGACTCATTACATGAAAAACTTCTTGAATGAAATCAACCGGCAATTCTTCATGAAAAAGATCGCTCATGGAATTGACAAATATCATTTGGGGGTGTTTCCATCTCAGAGGCTCCTCCAGCATATGCGGATGCATCGTAAGCGCAAAACCGTGAAGATAATTGGGCTTTCCCATAGCTCTTAAGCGCCTTGCCATGCGCTCGGCATAGCAGTGGCGACATCCCTCACTCAGCTTTGTGCACCCAGTGACCGGGTTCCATGTGCACTCTGTCCATTCTATTTTCGATTTAGAAGTCATCAATCACCTTCCGAGTGGGAAAAGTAACTTCTACATGGTCGGCAAATGTGCCCGGAGGGCGTTTCTGTTTCGGGGGATCGGCAAGGATGGTGCCTTCGTCTTCTAGTTGCAAAAGAACCTGTTTGTAGTTCCTTTCAATGTACCTTGTGCCCACACTAGTCTGCTCAAACATATCTCGCATAGAAATCGTTTTGCCTGCAAATTTTTCCAACAGCATGGTTCTTAGCTGTTTGAGCGATTCACCAGACTCGAATAGATTTGTCTGTTCAGGGCCGTCCAACCCGCCAAATTGAAAGCTGGGAATTGATTGGCCGTTGCGGAGACTGAGTTTTCCCATGATAGCTTTCATAATATCGTAGCCCTTACGGTCTTTGGTCACATGTACAAGATAGTGGCTGGTCCTCGATCGGAGTTCATCCGGAAATTTGAATGGCAATACAAAACCGCCAAATTCCTCGGTTAGTGCCTCCTCTAGCGCCTTCATTATTGCGGATTCTCGTTCTTCGGGATTTAATGTCTCAATGGTCCGTCGCAGGATTGTAGCCCTTTCCTTGCCGAAAATAGCACGAACATGTTTTTCAAAAATTGGATTATCCAGCGCCGCGTTCACTCGCCGATAATTAAAGAAGAATATACATTCGGAGCCCCAATCCTTCACAACGGAGTGAATCAAATCTAAAGATAGACCTTTGTAGCCCCAAGGGTCTAAAAATAGAAGCGTCGGTATCATTTTTAATTTGGCAAAATGCTCTGCCAGATCTACTGAAGAAGAGTCATCGGGATTCATGGATACGCTTATTGATGAAGGGTTCCGAATCCTTCTACACGGGCACATACACAAAGATGAGCCTCGAGTTGTTTCTTACGGCCGCGGAAAGGCCGCAAAAATCATGTGGCTGATTCCGGCAGGAAGCTTTGGAACCGAAGGAAAGAGGCTGGCTTCGGGATATCCCTGGCAATATAATCTGATCCGCATTGAACGAAACAACCTCAAAATATTCAGCCGAATACGCCAAAAGCCGCTCGCTCCTTGGAAACCAGCATATGATGAGAGTCCGGTCAAAGGGGAACCGCCGCGCCAGTATTGGGAAATAGATCTTCAGTAATGCTGTGGGTTGAGAAGCGTGCGGTTTAGTGGAGTCCTGCAACTGGCGAAATCAGAAATCGCAGCAGAGATCTCAGAGAAACTTCTCTTCCATTGGGCGAAACGGCGGTCGCCCTGGTTTCACGGCGTACACTGGAAGATTCCTGGATTCGCGGTCCCGCGCAGAATGCGGGATGCCGGTCATGTTCAAATTGCACCGGCAGGGACGCCGGCGCTACCAATCGTGGGCGACCGCCGGTCGCCCACGATTGGTGCCGTGCCATTGCAAGCGGAGCGCGGCAATCTCCGAAGCTTCGGGGATTGCTTCGTCATTTCATTCCTCGCAATGACACTTGTGGCCGCCAGCCATTTCACCCGTCACCCCGGACTCGATCCGGGGTCCAGATGGGCTCCCGCGAAAGCGGGAGATTCCTAGATTCCCGTTTTCACGGGAATGACGGTTTCCGTCCGGGTAGCTATTCCGAAGACTCTTCAAGCATTTCTTTCAGCAACTCTATCAACGGGGGCAGCTCGTGGTGAATCGTCTGCCAGATACGCTGGGCCTCGACACCCCAGTACTGATGCACCACGTAATTCCGCATGTCGCTCATGTCTCTCCAAGGAATTGAGGGAAAGGATTCTCGGATCTGCCCCGGCACTTGCCCCGCGGCCTCCCCGATGACGATGAAATTGCGTTCAACAGCATTTAGTGTTTTGCGATCGCCACAGAACTGTTCAAAGGTCATTCCCTGCACATAGTCTTGGATCAGAACCATAGCCTCCAGCATGTCTTGGATGCGGAACTTCCAAGGTCTAGACGACGACATCAATGGCCTCCGCCAAAATTCTGTCTTTTAGAGCCGGGTGGAGACCATCGCGGGTGAGCAAATCAACGTTCTCGATCTGAAGCATTTCCTCAATCCTGTGTTTTAGGCCGATAAGCGCAAGTAACCCCGTAGGACGGTCAAACTCCACAAGCAAATCCACATCACTGGTATCAGTAGCTTCGTCGCGAGCCGCAGAACCGAAAAGCGCCACGGACTTGACGCCCCTGCCCTTCAGTTCATCTCGGTGAGCCGCAAGTCTGTCCAGAATGTCTTGTCTTTTCATGCTGAAGTCCAACTCAGATGTCCAGGTCCTGCACTTCTCGTGCGTGGTCCTTTATGAACAGGAACCGGCGCCTGACGTCTTTTCCCATAAGAGTATCGAAGGATTCGTGGGTCTTGTCTTCATCGTCTATGCTAATTCGCAAGATTTTGCGGGTCTCGGGGTCCATGGTGGTCATCTTCAAGGTCGGGGCATCCATTTCACCAAGACCTTTGAAGCGTTGAATTTCAACTTCTTTGCCATTACGAGTCGTTAGAAATCTTTCCTTTTCTTTATCCGAAAAAACATAACTGATTCTCGACTTTTTTCCGGAACCTACGGCTATCCTATAAAGAGGCGGCATTGCTAAATATACATGTCCTTTTCTGACCAGTTCCGGAAGAAAACGATAAAAGAACGTCAGCAGCAATGTTGCAATATGATGACCGTCAACATCCGCGTCGGTATTGATTATGATTTTTCCGTAGCGCAGCCGCGAGTAATCAAACGATTTGCCCATGCCGGTCCCGACGCTCTGAACGAGGCTCTGGATTTCCTTATTGGCTTTCATTTTTTCACCGGAAGCCTGCTCCACGTTGAGGATCTTGCCTCGTATCGGTAGTATGGCCTGGAACCGACGATCGCGGGCTTGCTTGGATGAGCCGCCTGCACTATCGCCTTCAACTATAAACAATTCGGTATTCTCGACTGATTGCAAGGAACAATCCGCCAATTTGCCGGGGAGCGTAAGCCGTCGCGTAGCAGCTTTTCGCGTTACCTGGTCTCTCGCGGCTCTGGATGCGGCCCTAGCTTGTGAGGCAAGCACCACTCTGCCGGCCAACGCAGCGGCCTGGGTCGGATTCTGATGCAACCACGTTTCTAGAGCATTCCGCACCAGCGGTTCCACCTGCTGTGCCGTTTCGCTGGTAAGCCGTTCCTTTGTCTGGCCCTGAAATTCCAGATTTCCGTGCAGATAGACCGAGATTATTGCCTGCAAACCCTCCCTCACGTCCTCGGCTGAGATCCCCTTTAGCCCTTTAGGAAGACCATTTCGTTTTTCGATGTATGCCCTAACCGCCCGAGTTATTCCGTTGCGAAATGCTGTTTCGTGCGTGCCTCCGTTCGGAGTGGGTATTGAGTTCACGAACGACAGAATCCGATGAGAGGTCTGCTCGGTCCATGCCATCGCGATTTCTACCTGCAGATCGTTCTTATAGGAATAATAGAACGGCTGAGCGTCAATTAGAGTACGATCGCGGACCAATTTTTCGAGGAAGTCAGAAATTCCTCCCGGATAGCAAAAGGTCTCAACGGTATTCTGAGCCTCATCGGCGAAGGTGATAGTGAGGCCCGCAATCAGGAATGCCTTTGTCCGGAGTCGCTCGCGAATCAGATCTGCTGAAAATGTTCTGTCCGAGAATATTTTTGAATCGGGCAGAAATACTACCTTCGTTCCTGTATGCCCGGAACCGGGAACCTGCTGTAATGGGGAAGCGGATTTTCCTCTCCGAAACTCTTGTCGATACCGCAAACCCTTGCGCTCGACTTCAACGACCATTTTTTCGCTCAGGGCGTTTACCACCGCGGCGCCTACACCGTGCAGACCACCGGCGACCTTATAAGCGTCATCATCGAATTTTCCACCCGCATGGAGATTGCAGAAAATCGTTTCTACCGTGTTCTTTCCTGTGGTCGGATGTTTCTCTATAGGTATGCCGCGACCTGTATCGGCAACGGACACACTTCCGTCAGCCAGCAAAATGACATCGACTCGGTCACAATGTCCGTTGAGGGCTTCATCCACACTGTTGTCCAGGACTTCCCAAACAAGTTGATGCAGACCCTCCGGCCCGGTCCCACCTATGTACATGCCCGGTCGCTTTCGGACTGCTTCCAATCCCTTCAACACCTGAATAGTCTTAACTGTGTATTCGCTCATGCCATATAACCTTCGTCTCGGGATAACCGTCTTAAAGCGGAAATGGACTCGGCCACTTTCTTGCCCCGAGTGCTCCTATTAGCCATTGGAATATCCGCGGCTTCCAGTATCTGCTCCTTACCCTCTTTTGAATCAATCTGAAGACTATCTCCTATATTCATTAATGCTAAGCCAACCACATGGGATTCCGGGGTTGCTTTGATCATGCGCACGCCCTGTCCCGGCCCAGCGAGAATAGGAACTTGATCGACAGGAAAAGCAAGCATCCTTCCCGAATCAACTGCTATGGCGACCGCCTGTCCGTCCTCAGGAATTGCGGCGACTACTTCATCGGTTTGAGCCAAACTGACAAGTTTCCTGCCCGAACGTTTGGTAGACTCCCTCAAAATACTATAATCAAATCGGAACCCTTTTCCATTGCGGGTTATGAGAATGCCCCTTTCGAGAACCGGAACCGAAAAGCCTTCATCCGGAGAATCCGCCCTATCCTGTTCGAGGCTTCCGAACAAGAAATATTGCGGGGAACCATATCCGTCGGAATCAATAGACTCGCTCGGCAGGTGGAGCATTTCCGGTTTTTCGCGTGGCGGAGAAATGATTGTATCCGGTGCAATGAATCCCACTGCAAACTCGCCGTCTACAAGCCCGAAAAGGCTGTTGATCGGCTCTCCAAAGCCTGTGCTCGGCGGAATATCCAATGCCCTGGTCACATAAACCTTCCCGAGATTCGAGAAAATCGCCACAGTGAACCCTGTGTTCACTCTTACGTGGCCCAGAAGACTGTCGCCTTCACGGAGTTTTACTGTTGTGGAGTCTTCGATTTCGGTCTTCACGCGGCGGATCCACCCCTGGAGCGATAGGATTACTGTGACGTCCTCATGTTCCACGAACTCGTCCGGATTATATGCTTGTGCAGGGGCTTCCTTCTGCTCCATTATCTTTGTGCGGCGTGCGTCACCGAATTTAGTCGCTATTTCGGCTAGTTCGCTGTCCACAATCTTCCATATTCTGGCCTCACTTGCCACATCACTAGCAATTTCAGATGCTTCAGTCTTCTTGGCTGCGAGTTCATCCAACACTTTTCCGATTTCCAGGCCGACCAATTTGTAGAGACGCATCTCCAAAACCGCGTCGACCTGTTCGGAGTCCAGAGCGAAAGCGGCTTTAAGTCCTTCTTCAGCCTGTTTTCGGGAACCCGCGGACCGGATTATATGCAGCGCTTTGTCTAAATCGTCAAATAGTGTCTTAAACCCTTCCAGAACATGGATTCTTTTCTGGAGAATTTCCAATCGGTACTTGAGTCTTAAGATGGTTTTTTCGTATCTGAAATCTAGAAAATAATGAATAATCCTATCGAGCCCTAGCCGTTCAGGCGTGCCCAGCGGCGTGATCGCTATATGGTTGATCGGGAAATTGATTTGTAAATCACTGTGCTTGTAAAGAAAGGCCATCATCGACTCAGCGTTGACATCACCGCCGCGCAGCTCGAGCACTATTCTTACATCCTGTGTGCTTTCATCACGGACGTCATGGATATGTCTAAGCTTTTTATCTTTTATTAGTTGAGCAATACGCTCTATCAATCTGGATTTGTTTACTGAATAAGGAATAGAGGTAACGATAAGGTTTGTCTTACCCCTCCCAGCTGATTCCAGCTCAAATGTGGCTCTGATCTTAATAAATCCGTGACCCGTTGCGTACACTTCGGCCAAGTGCTTGGGATCCTCAAGTATCTCGCCGCCGGTAGGGAAATCCGGTCCCTTTATGTATTTGAGCAATCCTGATGTATCAAGATCCCTATTGGTAATCGCCGCCCTACACGCGGCTAATACTTCAGTTATGTTGTGCGGCGGAAACGAACAGCTCATCCCCACGGCAATCCCGGATGAGCCATTTAAGAGAAGATTCGGAATCGCGGATGGCAGAACATCCGGCTCCTCGCCCATAGCATCATAGGTCGGGTGGAATTGAGTGGTGCCCTGGTCGATGTCCCGCAACAAAAGTCCGGCGAATGTGCTCAGGCGCGTCTCAGTGTAACGCATAGCAGCCGGTGAGTCGCCATCCAGAGAACCGAAATTTCCAGAGCCTTCTATAAGAGGATACCTCAGGCTGAAATCCTGAGCCATCCTTACCATAGCTTCGTATGCCGCTTGATCGCCGTGGGGATGATATTTACCAATAACTTCACCTACAACAGCCGCTGATTTCCGCATTCTGGCCGTGTCCGTTAACCGCATGCTCTGCATGGCATATAAAATACGACGGTGAACCGGCTTCAGACCATCTCTTACGTCCGGCAAAGCGCGCGAAACTATTGTTGAAAGAGCGTATGCGAGATAGCGTTTTTCAACCTCATAACGTAAGACCGCCTCGTTCTTGGCGGCTTTTGTTGCAGGGTTATTTTGATCAACAGATATCATTTCAATCACTTTTCTATTCAAGAAGGTTGGACGTACCCGCCCGTTCCGGGGAACAGAACATATCCAAGCCGCGCGGTTTAATCCAACATAAAATCGCTGTTCACATAAAATTAGGCCCCAAGAAGAAAGCCGTTCTTATAATAACCATTTGAATGTGTTTGGGTTAGTTTGATATATTGGCGCGAGTGATAAAGGGCCGTGCCGTATCATGAGTCATTCCATTATTTGTGATATTTCGGGATTGCTCTTTTTGCCTCAATTTGGGGCATCGTCCCAATTTACCTGGGTAAATCACTCGCGTGTACGCGGGTAGCAGTTTGAATTCCAAATTTTGTACGGAACGATGAGAGAAGGACCGGGTCCGAATTAAGACATACTCACCTCAGGATTTGCCGATAAGGGCGGTCCGTTCCTTTCCAAATTTAACGAGAAGTGACGGGGAAGTATTCCCGCCGAGGAGAATGCATGGAAAAGCGCAAGATAACGGCCCGCGAAGTCCTCAAGGACGTGCAAGCAGGAATGAACGATACTGCTCTGATGAAGAAGTACATGCTTTCAGCACAGGGCCTTCAAAGTGTATTCAATAAGATGATCGAAGCGCGCATAATCACCGAGGAGGAAGTGGACGGACGAGTTCCGCTGTCTGAAAGGACAGTTGATATTGGTTTGTTCATCTGCCCAGCCTGCGGAAATATACAAGGAAGAGAATTCACTGTGTGCCCCAGATGTGATTATGTTGCCCCGGGGCAGGCAAAAAAACCAAAGACTTTGAGGACCTCTCCAAAAAAATCAAAAGCTCAGCCGAGTCGGGGGTCTTCGGCGCAATATAACAGGAACTCTCTGGGCGGGGAATCCGTTGTATCGTCTCGCGTCGTCGAACCGGATGACGCGGGTCAAGCCCCGGCTGGGACAAAACCCGATCTGCGCAGTACAATCAGGTATTGCCGCATTTTGGGCATCAGTGCGTTGCTGGTGTACATTCTGGTCGGTGTGGCTCTGCTGATAGTGATACAGATTTCTGCAAACCAGGGATTACTAACCGCCGTTCAATCGATTTTAAGCGTTTTGATACTCGGATTGCCTGCCATCGTGACCGGATTTGCCATCTTCGTTATATTACGGGCGCTTGCAGCGTCAATGGCAATTTTGCAGGATATTTCAGATCAGGCTCAAGACTAGTACGTCAACATTTCATCTTAACGGCAACATAGCTAACGGACCCTAGCGCCAGGCTGTATTTCCGTTCGAGGTTGGCGTTGATATAGGTTTACCCAACGGTTGTGCTCTGCAAGACTGCTTGAAAACTGGTGGGTTCCATCGTTCTTTGCCACAAAATACAAATAGTCCACATCCGCCGGTTTAACTGCGGCGATTAGCGATTCTCGGCCGGGGTTTGCTATCGGCCCTGGAGGTAGGCCATCAATTTGATAAGTGTTGTACGGCTGCTTGCGATCCAAATCGGATCGCGTGATCTTGGAACCCATGGGTTTGATCCCGTAGATGACGGTCGGATCTGATTGCAGGCGCATTTTATATTTAAGACGATTGTGAAAAACTGCTGAAATCAACTCGTGCTCCGACGGTCTTGCCTCTTTTTCGATGAGCGACGCAAGTGTTACAACTTGTCCCATGGTCCATCCGGATTGCTCAATCAGCGAACGAACATGTTTGTCATAAACTTGGTGGAAATGTTGAACCATTCTGCGAATAATTAGCTCCCCGTCAGCTTTCTCGGAGTACCTGAAATAATAAGTATCCGGAAAAAGATACCCTTCCAAAGAGTCCCCGTCCACGGCCAATTCTTTCAAAAAGCCCTTATTACGGCCCAATAAAAGGAATTCATCGCGTGACATTAACCCTAGCTGCTGGAAGATATCGGCGATTTGAAAGATATTGTACCCTTCCGGCACAGTGAGAGATATCATTAGAGTCTTACCCGAAATCAACAGGTCCAGCACATCTCCCGCATCACTACCGGTTTTTAGATCGTAGTCTCCTGCCTTTATGTTTCTCTGTTCACCCCTTATCCATGCTACCAATTTGAAAATCAGACGATTGGAGATAATGCCTTTTTCCTGAAGAATGCTCGCTACTTGGGAAACCGAAGCCCCTTTGGGAACAGTGACGATGACTTCCTGGCCGGCGACCAAATTTTCGGTTGTTTTTTGTTGAACCAGCTCATCGAGAAAACGGGGAATTTTTGTGTAGACAAAGTATGTGGCTACCCCAAGGCCAATGAGTATTGAAATCGTAACTAAACCCTTCAATATTGAAACAATGGAGACTCTCATGAGTTCGGTCTTTCCTTTACTTTTTGCCTGTCCAAATACCCCTGGAGAATTAGGACCGCGGCAAGTTTATCGATAACTTTGCGTCTTTTGGATCGGCTCATGTCCGCTTCGAGCAGCACGCGCTCTGCAGCGACAGTCGACAATCTTTCATCCCATTCTCGTATTGGTATAGTTACCTGTTGTTTAATAGTTTGTATGGTAGCCCTCACCTTCTCCGCTTGCGGCCCTTCGGTGCCATCCATGTTATACGGAATTCCCACAACAATTTCTTCGGCACTATATTTTTCCGTTAATCTGAAGATCGCGGCGGCGTCTTCCTCAGGGCTCTTGCAGCTTATGGTTTCTAGGCCCTGGGCCGTAAAACCCAACTCATCGCTAATGGCGACTCCGATTCTCTTTGAACCAATGTCAAGCCCGAGAATTCTCACCAGTGGTCTCCTGCAATCCCTACTGCTCGCAAATCCGCCACTTCGGGCGGGTTACGTTTATTTAATTCTTGCTCTTATGTCAAGAAGCGGATGAAAGTACTCCGAGTCTTAGAACCCCTTCTTCATTGCATCATTAATTAAAATGACAAAAATACTTGCGAATCTGTTCCAGCGACCCAGCGAGCCACACAGTCACACCAGCACTGGAATGGGCTAAATTGACGAGCCTGATTTGTCTATCGTTTTAGATTGGTCCATGCCCGAAATATATTTTCAGGATATAAATCGAAGGGAAAACCTCAATTGTCTGCCGACTATATGGAATTGGAAGTAATAATTAGGCCGGTTCAGAAAAACAATTATCTCCCCACGCGATGTTCTTTGCGAGTTCATCGTTCTGCGCTCGATCGAATGGTCAGGAGACAATCACGGAAAAGTTTGTATGCCTATTTAGACATTTGCCTGACCGCTCAGGCTTGAGGCTAATTCGAAGATAAAACGTATGTCATCTTTATCGGTAAAAGGGACACAGCGAACAGCTTTGAACGGAAGCAGGTCTTCAGTTATATGCTGAGGAAGCCGCGTAATCTTACTGTTTTTGGCCAGATGGGTCGGCAAATTGTCAAATATCTCCTGAGAAATCACAACAATATTCTCAACGTCTGAAATTAACGCAAGGCCTGCAGCGGGAGGCTGGTTGCCAAAACACTCTTTTAAGCCTTTTTTCAATCCCGGAATGAGAGCCCCCAATCTCGCGCGGATTTCACCAATAGTTATGATCTCCTCGAGAGCTTGCCTCCTCTGGACCTCAGTCCCCATCAGCAATGCTTCTTCAAAGCATTCAAGCGCTTCCATTAGGTGTTTGCGAGACAGATGAGAACGGCCTTCAATCAGCATGCTCCTGGCTTCCGCTTCATCGGCAGAATCCGGATCAAAGGCCTTGTTATAACATTCCACGGCGGACGAGATATCCCCCCGCTCGAGGAACTCCCTTCCTTTAATCACCAGAGATTCATCCGCAAAATTTGTATTTATGTTCATCATCGTAAGCCCTGATCACCCTCTGGAATAGTTTTGTTTTTGATTTCCTTACTCACCTGGTCTTACATTCGGGCCAATCCCAATGCAACCGGTCACTGATATGCCGATCCAAATAAAGCAGCCGTTTTGCATTATTACAACTACTTTCTAAAGCAGTGCTTAACATATTTATTTCCCTTTTTCAACCGCTTTCGCGTATTCCAACACAAGTAAATTGTGACACTCTGTTGACAACGAGCTTCAGACCGTTAATGAGACACGCCCTTGTTCCATAGTCGGTATTGACCTATAATTAGTGCCTAAAGCCCAAAGATTCAATTCGGGGCTAACTAATAAATATCCGAAAATAATATCAGGTATTGAAGCTGTCCCAGGAAGATGATAGGAGTGCAGAATGCACCGCAGGTACGGAATAGAGTCACTTTATTAAGTGTTTATTCCTCTTCCGTCCTTGAGCCGAGTATCGGTGGATTCCGGCGCTTCCTCCAGTATAGTACGCGAGATCGATATGAATAAAACGGACGGGAATTCACGTTTGCATGATAGAATACAGGTTTGAGTGAAGGCCGGCTTGGTTTGGTAATGATATGAGACTTAGAGCATTATTGAAATATCTTCCCGTTTTATCCATCGTACTGGTGGCAGGTATTCTTCTTGTAATCGTGGTAGTTTTTACTCTCAGGAACCTTAATGCCCAAAATGAGCGAATGGAGGAATTTACGAGCCGCCAAGGAGTTGCGGTGATTAGGACCCTTGAAGCAGGGACTCGTACCGGCTTCATGGAAGGTGATTGGGGAATAGAGCACCTCCAGATGCTGATTGAACAAGCTGCCAAAGACCCTGACGTGGAATGGGTTGGGCTTATCAATAGTGATGGAGTGATCATTGCCCACAGCGAACCGGCAAAAATAGGACTGCGGCTACTGATGGGCGAGGACATGTCTATTGTGAAAACTGTCATACGCACCGGGGAACCCCTTTCCCGCAAGAGAAGTCTCCCTGAGGATCGCTCCATTCTCGAAATCTGGAAACTTTTTACGCCTTTTTCAGACCAGATAACTCAAGCTGAGACGACTTCTCGCCATACCCGCATCGGACAGGAACTCTTGGACGTGTTTGATCGCGACCAGAAGCAGGTGCTCTTTCTTGGGCTGAAGATGGATCGATACAAAGAGATTCAACATCAAGATGTTTTGTTGGCTATATTTATCGGCGCGGTACTCTTCGTAATAGGCTCAGCAGGCGTGTATTTCATCTTTGTGGTACAAAACGCATATTTGGTTCGCAGAACGCTGGATGAAATGCGCACATATACGCGCAATGTCGTGGAAAGC